>JAQTVX010000208.1 GCA_028706585.1 Candidatus Krumholzibacteriia bacterium
GCCGGTACAACTTGCGCGTGTATGGCAGGCTCTTCTCTCCGCAGAGATCCCCGGGAAAGTGCAGGAGGAGCCTGCCTTCCCCGTCCAGTTCCCCCTGCAGTTTGAACTCGCACGTGTCCTTGCCGGACCCATGACATGGCGGAGAGGCGCAGGGCGTTTCTCTCCCAGACGCCTTTGGCATTGAGCCACATGCCTGCCGGCACGAGCTCGTGGCCGTTGGGGGATTTGGTCGAAAGCAGCTGGAGCTCGAGGCTATCGCCGCTCTCCACGATCCAGTACTCGGCCGCGGCGATGACCCGGTCGCCGCTCAGGATGTCGCTGCGCCATTCGCCCGCGAGCTCACGGACCTTGGCCTTCTCTTCGCTCGCCGGCTGCTTTTTCCCGCTGCAGGAGACGCACAGCGCGATCGCGGCGGCGAGCACGAGGGAAAAGATCTTCGGGATAATGGATCCGCTCGAAGCGTTGCTTCTCAACTTCAGCCTCCGGGGCTCCCGCGCGTCGGCCGGGAATATTCACATTGAAAAAATGGGGTGGACGACGGGACTTGAACCCGCGACAACTGGAACCACAATCCAGGGCTCTACCAAGCTGAGCTACGTCCACCACAAGTCGACGATTAATCTTATTCGCCGTGAGGCGCTTCCGCAAGGGAAAAGGGTCGAGCCACCGAGATGTGTTGTGATATCCTTGGCATCGGCGTGAGGGAGGCTCAAATGGAGATCCTCGGCGGCATGATGCCGGGAGATGACGCGTGTCGGGAGCGAAACCTCGAGCGAGTTTACAGGCTCGGGCGGGGATTCTGAGATTGGAGGCCGCAGAGATGAAGGTTCTGGCGATCGAGAAGATATCGGGCGTCCGCGACGACCGGTTTACGCCGCATCTCAAGGCCGAGGCGCTGCGCGTCTGGGATCTGTACAAGGCAGGCGTCATCCGGGAGATCTATTTCCACGCCGACCGCCATGTGGCGGTTCTCGTCCTCGAGTGCCGCGATGCCGATGAGGCGCGAAAGGCGCTCGCCACGCTTCCACTGGCGAAAGAGGGACTCATCGATTTCGAGATCATTCCGCTCGCCCCGTACCCCGGCTTCGAGCGGTTGTTTGCGAAGTAGCGATTCCTTGGGCAGTCTCTGAATCCGTCTTTTGTTATGGAAACGGTTTCCAGCTTCTGATATACTTTCCTCCATCTCCAAAGGAAACCGATATGTCGGTCGATGGCGCGATTTCTCATTGTCCATCCGTTCCTTTTTGCGAGGGAGGTTGAGATGAAGAGATCGATTCTTGCCGTTTTGGCCGTGCTGCTTCTCACGCTGGTCATTACCGCTGTGCCCCTGATGCCCGGCTCGCCCCCTTCGGTCAGAATAATGGGAATCCCGAGAAACGGGAATCTGACGAAATCGAAGGTGTGTCCTCCGGGGGTTCTGCCGTGCGACGATGATTGCCAATGGAATTTGACTTTCAGCGCCGAGATAACAGCGGAGGATGGAATCTCAAGCACGGAGGGAAGAGTCGATTCCAATAACCAGCCCGTCACCAACGATCCTCCTCTCACTGCGTGTGGCGGCAGTCCGGTGAAGAGAACGGTGACCTCTTTTACGCGAGACTTCGCGGTATCGTGTCCGGGGGTGCAGAACGGCTGTACGACGGAGATCTTTCCCATTGATTTCGCCGTCTATGATTGCGCCGGCCAAGCGGACTTCGCGTATATGAGGTTATACTTGAAATGTTACTATTGCTCGAACGATGCCTGGGCTGCGGTGGATGGAAACGGCACAACCGGTGTAAGCTACGCGGAGTATGACAGGAACACCGACATTCAATTCGTCGTTCTGAATCTCAGAGAGACTGCAATCACGGCGAATCTTACTTGTCTGGAGACGCAACCGTGGCCCTTCGATCCGGCCTTCCCCTCCTCAATCGAGCTCGAGCCGGGCGAATCGAGGGAGTTCTTTGTGGACGTCACCGTGCCGGCTGGGATTGTGCCGGGAACGGAGAACATATTCACTTTGAATGCCGAGGCGGGGGACGGACTGTGGATCTCCGCTTCGGATACGATCTTTGTTGATGAGATCACCTCCGCCGACGGGGAAACGGCGGTCCCTGCGGCATTGCATCTCTCCCAGAACTACCCGAACCCTTTCAATCCCACGACGAGGATCGCTTTCGATCTCAACGTGAGCGGGCCGGTCGAGCTTGCGATATACGACATCTCGGGACGGCAGGTTGCGGTGCTCGTCGATGGCGCGCTCGAAGCCGGCAGACACGAAGTATTTTGGAACGGCATGACATCGAGAGGGAGACAGGCTCCTTCCGGGGTCTATTTCTGCCGCTTGGTCGCGGGCACGGAGAATATCTCAAGGAAGATCGTGCTTTTGCGGTGATCGCCGCAGGCAGAGTGAAGGCTGCATCGAGTGAAAGGGGCCAGGTTCGGAAGCCCGGCCCCTTTGTTTTTTATTGCGCCTGGCAGGACTCGAACCTGCAGCCAACGGATTAGAAGCAACTTGTGCAAAACTTTGAAATGGGGCAGAATAAAAAGGGCTCAGAAGAGAATCAACATGATATGCAGCAATGCTTGCAGTGTTCATCAGGATACGCAGGTCGGTATGCGTCAAGTTAGACATGCGAAAACGTAGCTTGACAAATGTGTACATCGTACATATATTGTAAATGTGAGTGGCATTGCATTCGAGTGGGACGAAGAGAAGAATCAGGAGAACATACGAAAACATGGTATCGCCTTCCGGGAGGCCGAGACGGTGTTTTCGGATGAGCATGCCCTGTTGATCGATGATCCCGAGCACTCGGGCGTCGAGGATCGCTTCGTTCTTCTTGGCCTTAGTGCCGACCTGCACACGTTGGTGGTGTGCCATTGCTATCGCCGGGGTTCGGTGATTCGCATCATTTCGGCGCGGAAAGCGACCCGGCGAGAGCGCGAGCGGTACAACAGAAGGTGGTATCAATGAAGAAGGAATATGACTTTTCGAAGGCTCGCCGGAATCCTTATGCGTCAAGGCTGAGGAAACCCGTTACGATTCGTTTGGACGGGAACACGATCACCTACTTCAAGGATCTGGCTCGAGAGACCGGGATACCGTATCAAACGCTGATCAATCTATACCTGCGAGAGTGCGCGGCGAATGGCAAGAAGCTCTCGATGGCATGGAAGACTGCAACATGAAATAGCGATGTCTAACTCCGCTTGCACCTGACGAGCGCTCTTGTCACGCCGCTCGCGGCGGCAAGCGGCGCGCCAAGCCGCTGAGGACAGCGGGCGCGCTCGCAGGTGAAGCCGGCGTTAGACGCCGTCGACCACGGAGATCATTGTGACAGTCCGAGCGCTACTTGAGCTTGGCATCGCACTGGAGCTCACCGTCGTTCTGAGCGGCTGCGTGCTCTCGGTCGACCCGTTCATTTCGGAATCCGGTGCAACATTTGACCCGCGCCTGCTCGGCACCTGGGAGGAGGTTTCCGGTTCAGATCGCGCTGTATTCTCACGCGCCGCAGAGAGGACGTACGCGATCGAATACACGAGCGACGGAAAGGTAAGCGAGTTCCAGGCACGACTCGGCCGGCTGAGCGATCATCTTGTTCTGGACGTCTGGCCCGCAGCACCCGACACCGATCAGCCACTGCCTTCCGCCGGTCTCCTGCTCCCGGGGCATTTGCTTCTCACCGTCGACATCGATCCGGACGAAATCCGCGTGGCCTCACTCGAGCCGGATCCGCTCCATTCAGCCCTTCAATCCGGACAGGTCCGGCTGGTTCACGAGAGCTCCAAGGAACGACTTATTCTCCATGGCACGACCGGCCAATTGCGTGCTGCCCTCGCCGGCTACCTCGGGCGCTCCGGTGTGCTGTCCGCATCGGATCACTGGCGGCGGTCACGAACGACTGTCCCCAACCAGCCGCTGGGTCCTGTCGAAGTCCCCTGCTTCGAAGCATCCGCGTGGCGAGAGGCCGATCGCCTCTTCCACCGCGACCCCCATTGGGTGGGCGCGGATGTCGCCTCATCCGTGGACTTGGGTGGCGGGCGCATTCTGTGGCTCTTCGGCGACTCGTGGATCGATCCCTCCGGCACGGGTGCGCGCGGGACCGCCCGCATGGTCAGCAACAGCGTGGCGATCCAGACCGGCACCGATCCGACGACGGCCGCGATCAGGTTCTACTGGGGCAAAGCCGCCGACGGGAGCCCGGACGCCCTCTTTCCGGACCGAAACGGCGAATCGCTTTGGTTCGGAAACGGGGTCCGCGTCGACGACCGGCTCGTGCTGTTCTTCGCGCGAACGCTCCGCGGCACCGGGACTGGCCTCGGATTTGAACACGTGGGCTGGACCGCAGTGATGGTGCAGAATCCGGATGACGAGCCTTCCGCGTGGCGCGTGCGGCCCTTGCAGACTCCAGCGAATCCGTTGGGCATTCTGGTCGGCTTTGCGGCAGTGCTACGGCAGGGCG
>JAQTVX010000209.1 GCA_028706585.1 Candidatus Krumholzibacteriia bacterium
GGATCTTGGGAGAGATGCCCGCCGCGATCGTTCTCCCGTCGGGGCTGAACTCGAAGCCCCAGACGGAGCAGCCCTCCGTGATCCGCTGCGCCTCGCCAACGCCTCCGTCCTTGCCGATCTTGAGCATGTAGAGGTTTCTATCCTTGAGATTCTCTTCATAAAACGTGAAGCCATAGCCCTTCTTGTCGAGATCCTTCTCGAGTTTGGACCGGGGTGTAGTCGCGACGTACGCGATTCTGTCGCCCGCCGGGTGCCAGCGGAACGTCGAAACGTCCGTTTCGCTGCTCGTGACTTGCGTTGCCTCTCCGCCGGCGACAGGGATCATCCAGACCTGCGTCTTCGCATCGTCGCCGCGGGCCATGAGGAACGCGAGGCGGGAGCCGGATGCGTCGAATTGCGGTTCGCGCACGTTGACTTTGCCCGTGATGAATGGGTGCTGCACGAGCGTTGCCGTCGAGATCAACCAGAGCTCTCCGTAGGCGCCTCCAGGAGCGTCCGAGGCGGTTCGGGGTACGGAGACGGTACAAGCGATCCACTCGCCGAGCGGGCTTATCGCGAGCTCATAGCATGATTTGAAGGCCAGAACGTCTTCCGGAGAGAATGGGCTGGCGGAGAACGCCGATTCGGAGACGAGAATCATAGAGACGGCCAATGCGGCCGCGGCGATTCTCCGAAAAGAGAAGTGCATCTTCATTTCGAGTCCTCCCAATTCCCGACGTATGTTCGATATCCGCGCAACGATAAAGCCATGATGCGCCAAGCAAATTGCCTTGTAAACGATTTCTTGCGCGGGTTATAGTGTCGAAAGTCTCAGGGAGCCAATGGAGCGCTGTTTTGCGCACAAGCAAGGGAGGAAGTTCCGATGCCAGAGGAACACAGGAAACTTCATCCGGGTGCGTTCAGGGAGCTCAAGCCCGGCGAAACCTACGAGCCGATCGTGCCCGCGTCCGAGTCTCCCCTCGAGGTGACGGTCCGTTCAGTCGGGATCGGGATCATCATGGCGATCATCTTCTCGCTCGCTTCCGCCTATCTCGCGCTCAAAGCGGGGCAGGGGATGGAGCCTGCGATTCCGATCGCGATACTCGCGGTCGGCATGGCGGGTCTTTTCGCCAGACGGAGCACAATTCTCGAAAACGTCATCATCCAGTCGGTGGGAGCCGCCTCGGGCGCCGTAGTAGCGGGCGCCGTGTTCACGATTCCAGCGCTCTACATGATCGGGTTGAAGGTCTCGTTTTGGCACATCTTCCTGACGGCGTTCTTAGGCGGCTGTCTGGGAGTATTCTTCCTCATTCCGCTTCGCCAATTCCTGATGGTGAAGGAGCACGGGAAGCTTCCGTTCCCCGAGGCAATGGCCACGACCGAGATCCTCGTGACGGGCGAGGGGGCGGGAGCGCAGGCCAGGATTTTGATCTGGAGCGCCTCGATCGCATTCATCTTCGACCTCTGCGTTCTAACCTTCGGGCTCTGGAGAGAGATCATCACGTTCCATGCGGTGAAGATCGGCACGTGGCTCGAAAGCAGATTCGCCATGGCGTTTCGCGTCGACGGCCTCGCCGCGATAGTGGGCCTCGGCTACATCGTCGGCCTCAAGTACGCCGCCATCATCGCGTCGGGAAGCTTCCTCTCATACCTGGTGTTCATCCCGTTCGTTCACTTCATCGGCGGCCACCTCTCCGGCATCATTCCACCGGGAACAATTCCGATCTCGGAGATGGGCGTCGACGAGATATTCAGCAACTATGTGCGCCTCATCGGCATCGGCGGGATCGCGGGCGCCGGGATCATGGGGATCATCCGGAGCCTCCCTTCGATCATGCAGTCTTTCAGCATCGGGATCAAAGGCATCGCCGCCGCGCGCGAGGGCGAGGGGGACGTCGCGCGGACGGACCGCAACCTGAGCATGCGCGACGTCCTGCTCGGCATCATCGCGGTCGCCGTGTGTCTCTTTGTATTCTTCAGGACGGGGCTTACCGGCACGGCCGTAGGTCTCGTCGGCGTAGCCATAGCGCTCGTAATTTCGTTTCTCTTCACGCTCGTGGCAGCGCGGGCGATCGGTCTCATCGGAACGAATCCGGTCTCGGGCATGACGCTCGTGACCCTCATCATTACGAGCGTGGTTCTCGCGAAGCTCGGTCTCTCGGGCGAGCGTGGAATGTTCGTCGCGCTCATCATCGGAGGCGTCGTGTGCACGGCGCTCGCCGTGGCCGGCGCATTCGCCACCGATCTGAAGATCGGCTACTGGATCGGCTCGACGCCGCGCAATCAACAGATGTTCAAGTTCTCGGGGGTGCTCGTTTCATCGGCAGCCTGCGCGCTGGCGATGATGCTTCTCGGGAGCACGTACACCTTCGGCTCGCTCCAGATGCCCGCGCCGCAGGCCTCCGCGATGCGCGAGATCATCGTCGGGCTAATGGGGGGAGGCGCCGGGGTTCAGTGGATCCTCTTCGCGTTCGGTGTCATCATATCGGTCATCCTCGCCCTCGTCGGCGTTCCGGCGCTGGCCTTCGCACTGGGAATGTATCTCCCGATACAGCTCAACACGGCGGTACTCCTCGGCGGCTTCCTCGCCTATCTCGTCGCCAAGAGCACCAAGGATGAAAAGGTCGCGAAGGAACGGGGCGAGCGCGGAGTTCTCGTCGCCTCGGGCTACATCGCGGGGGGCTCGATCGCCGGCGTCGTGGCGGCGGTCATCGCCGCGGCCGGGCTGCAGAGTCGCCTCACGGTGCCCTGGCCGGGCACGAGCTTCGATTCGTGGGGAGAGATTCTCGCGATCGTAATGGTCGTGCTTCTCTCGGTGTTCATGTATCGGTACTCGACGAGGACGAGCCGCGCGAAATAGTCCTGGGCGACGCGCGTTGACGCTCGCATGGAGCGCGCACAACAGCACGGGCGGGCAATGAAGCGGGATACGGAAAATCCCATGTACGATCACACTCTGGATACCCTGTGTTCTGAGGCGGGGTACGAGTTCCAGCGGGAGAAATACGGACCGAAGCTCGCCTTCATGAGGAAGTACTTCGGCGAGCGGTTTGCCTCGATCTCGGTCCTCGACGTCGGCGTGGGATACGGTGTGTTTCTCAAGATCGCCGGCGAGGACTACGGTCTCCGCAATCTCTCCGGCATGGATCCGTATCCGAACTCGATCGAAATCGCCAAGACAATGACCAAGGCGAGGATCGAGCTCGGGAGCCTCTTCGACATGAAATGGCCTTTCGAGGAACACTCGTTCGACGTGATAACGTGCTTCGACGTGCTCGAACATCTCGAGAAGCCCGACGAGTTCTTCGTCAATGCGGGTCGCTACCTCCGCGGCGGCGGCATCGTCCTCATCTCGACGCCGAACAAGAGCCTGCCGTACCGCATGCGATCGATTCCGTTCATCGGGTTTCCCGATACGAATCCGACGCACATCAACGTGCAGCCGCCCGCGTACTGGAGACGCGCCGCCGCGCGCAACGGCTACGAGGTCGTCGCGTCATGGAAAGGGGAGTACCTCACCCACATCAGGCTCATTCCGAAGCTACTGAAGGTGCTCTGTGCCGCGATTCGGATCGATGCCCGGAAGGTGCCTCTCGTGAGCGCTTTCGAGCAGGCGTTCGTCATGGTGGCGCGGCCGGCGCGGCAGCAGGCGCATGGATGAAAAGAGGTAGAGTATTCTGATCGCCATAACGCGAGACGTCGGCCCGAGCATCGAACGGTGCGAGCTGACCCACCTTGAGCGCCGGGCGATCAATATCGACACGGCCAGGGAGCAGCACAGAGAATACGAAGACTGCCTGGCCGACCTGGGCTGCCGCATCCATCGCCTGCCGGTCGAGCCCGGGCTCCCTGATTCGGTGTTCGTCGAAGACGCGGCCGTCGTGCTCGATGAGCTCGCGGTTATCACACGGCCGGGGACCGAGACGCGCAGAGCCGAAACACCATCGGTGGCCGAAGCGCTCGAACCATACCGGAGGCTTTTCCGCATCGAGCCGCCAGGCACCATCGACGGCGGGGATGTTCTGCGTGTCGGCACGACATTGTATGTCGGCTTGTCGAGCCGGAGCAGCCGGGATGGCGTAGAGCAGCTGCGGGCCATTGTCGCGCCTAACGGCTATGTTGTGGTGGCGGTGGAGATGGCAGGCTGTCTGCACCTGAAGTCGGCCGTAACGCAGGTAGGGAGCGATACCCTGCTGATAAACCGGAGTTGGGCGAATGCTGGAGCATTCGGGGACGTGGAGCTGATCGACGTGGATCCGGCGGAGCCGATGGGCGCGAATGCGCTGCTTATCGGCGAGACGGTCGTGTACCCTTTTGAATACCCGCGAACTCGCCGGCGGTTGGAAGATCGTGCGATCGCTGTGCGGACGGTCGATGCCTCCGAGCTGGCCAAGGCCGAGGGAGGCGTGACGTGCTGCAGCCTGATCTGCGAAACTTGAATCAGGAGGAA
>JAQTVX010000210.1 GCA_028706585.1 Candidatus Krumholzibacteriia bacterium
TCGAACGGCGGATAGCCGGATGGCATCGCCGTCTCATAGCCCGTCCGCCAGACAAGGAGCGCATTCGAAATCGCATATTCGATCGAGCAGTTCTGACAGCCGTCGAAGGAGCCCGTCAGAAAAATGTTGGACGTGACGCCGACCGCCTGCCAGCCCACGTAGCTCACTCGAGCGCCCACATTGTAGTACTTGACGACGCCCGTGAAATCGCCCGACCCATCCCCCCAGGCACCGCTCCCGGACAGCCAGAATTGACCCCCCGTGTACGTGGTGGAATAGTCGATCCAGCCGTTTCCGGAGGCGTCGAAATATCGAGCTGTCTCGACGGCCCCGTTGGCATCGATCGACATCCCCCAGACTTTCCACTGGGTCCCGAGGCTCGTGCCGTCCCAAGACATTGCGCTCTCTGTATTTCCGGGCCGCCCGGGCCCCACGCCGCCGCACCACGCCTCGGATGCGCGGCCCCCGACGATGCTTCCATTCGAGGTCGTATAGACCCCATCCTTGGGATGAGGGCATACCGGAAATGCCGCGGATGCCGCGACGGTCACGAACACGAACGCGAGAAACAATTTCGCCAGCTTCAATGCTGCCTCCTTTCCGACCTGAACATGCCAATAACAGTCACCAATAAATACACTCTGCTAGTTATTATTGTGTAATAATAATTCAAAATACGGTTCCCTGTCAATTAGAAAATAAGCAGTTACGAGATATAATCTTGTTCGGGAATGTAGCTAGCGGATAGAAACAATCTTACTTCGATGAACCATATCTTACGACAGATGGGTTTGGCGCAGAGGCGTTCGCGCCGGAGAAAATCGTGTCCCCGGAGCGCTGACTCCGGGGGGCACACGAGCGCCTTCCCGGACGGCAATCAACCTGTTCGTATTCTCAGAATCGCTCGTCGTACTTCGTCCAGAGATCGTCTCCCAGCTTCCAGTAGGCATCCGTGATCTTGGCGCAGAAGTCGAAGCTGTACTTCGTGAGGTATTCGATCGCCTTGCCCGGATCTTGATTGTAGAGCCTCAGTGCCTCATCGTCGATCCTTTTCTGTTCGTCGAACGCCTGCCGTCTGAATGGATCGCGCACCGCGTAGACGTCATTCCTCATATCGCCCCAGCGGTGCGATGATATCGTGCTCACGCGATTGAAGGCCCACCATGCGCTCTGCTCCGTGTAGCCCGGGCGTCCCTTCGGTCCGCCGAACTTCCAGGAGTCCGGCACATCCGTGATGCCGCAGTAGAGCGGGGCATGGCACGTCATCGCTGGATTATCCCCCCCGACCCAGGCGACGCCCCCGATAGGATCCGGCAGCCAGTCCCGCGACTGCGAGATGAAGAAGTAGATGCAGTAGAACCTTGCGATAGTGCGCTCGCCCATCTCGCCGAGGGAGCCGTTGATCTTCCAGAGAGGCATCTGGTCATAGTTCATGAACGGATTCGCGTAAGGGCTCTTGACGTACTTGCCGTCGGCGTCTTTCACGAGCATGAATTTCGTCATGTCGTAGTCGGTGTCCTCATACGTATCGGCGAAGATCTTCATGATCTCCTCGACGGAAACCTTCTTTTCCGGCTTGATCGAAAAGGGGAAATTCTCCTGATTCGGGTCGAGCTTGAGCGAAGGAGCCAGGAGGTCGAACACGCGCCACTCGCGGCGGCGCGCCCACATGGAGTTGCGATCGCCGTACGCGTAGCAGAACTCGAACGGCTCGCCGCTCTTCGGATCCCAGAGTCCCATTTCCTCCGCGGTGCTGAACACGTTCTTCGAGGCCATGAAACGATCCTTGTCCTTGAGATCGAGCTCGCGGATACGGGCGCTGTTGCCGTTGATGCTGATTTCGTCGTCCGGCACGCGCTGCGCAGCCCAAACGGCTCCGACCTTTCCCTGACCGGGGCCGACGACCTCGAACATCCAAACCTCTTTCGTATCGGCTATCGAGAGACACTCGCCGGCGTCATTGTACCCGTACTTCGAGAGCAGCTCGTCGGCCAGCGCGATCGCCTCGCGAGCCGTTTTGCAGCGCTCCGCCATGAGGCGCGTGAGCTCGTAGAGGTTGAACATCCCCTTGTCGCTTATCATGATTTCCTTGCCGTCGAAGGTCGACTCGCCGATCGCGAGCTGGTGCTCGTTGATGCAGGGATAAATCGTGTAAATGTATCCGTACGTCTCCGGCACCTGTGGAATCGATCCCTTGTAAATGAGACCCGTCGTATCGCCGTAACCGACCATCATGTCGGTCTTGAGATAAATGCGGTTCATCGAGCCGGCGGGGTGCTTCATGTGCGGCACGACGCGCATCCATGTCCGCCCGTCGTGCCCGTCGCACGTGTGCGAGGTAATGACCGAGCCGTCGGCTGACGCGAGGCGCCCAACTGTGATCGTGGTGCATCCGTCGGGAACATCCTTGGCCCAGCCGGCCGGAACGGCGATGGAGATCGAAACGGCAAGAATGATTGCAACTCTCGCGATGCTGCTACAGCGGTTCATTGCGCGACTCCTCATGTTCGTGTCACTTACGGTCAGTTCGCCCTGAATATTGTCTTGTCTTTATAGCATATCCGCTCGTCGCGGACAACAGCGGACTTCGCTCTCGAGTCTGCGCCCGCGGAGCGAAGCGCGGAGGGCGGCGGACAGTCATTGACGAAGTCAGCCCGGTGAGGCAATCTATCGGCTGGATATGGCAATCACAATCGGCATTCGCTCACGCGTAGCGTGCGACACAATACTCGCGGCCGTGGCCGCCGCCATGATCTTCTTCTACGGCCGGATCGATCCCGCGAACGAGGCGTTCAGGGAGTGGGATCTGCACACCTATTTCAGAATGGCATCCGCTGCGCCCTCCCTCGCTCCGGATGTGCCCGTGCCATTCGCCTATCGCATCGTCGGACCATACGCCGTCGGACTGATCCCAACATCGACCGCGAATGCATTCTTCATCGCCAATCTCGTTCTCTCGCTCTCGTTCATTTGCCTGATGTACCGCTTTCTCCGCTACCTCGGCCTGCGGCAGGCATTCGCATGCGTCGCGACGGTTCTCTATATCTTCAACAAGCACTTTTTCGGCTTCACGTCATGGAACTATTTCCATGTGGATGACGTCTTGGCGAACGCGCTGTTCATTGTCCTCTTCTGGTCGATGCTCGAATCGAGATGGTCGGTATTCGCAATCGCGCTTCTCGTCGGAAGCGCCACGAGGGAGACGACCTTCCTGATGATCCCCGTCGGGATTCTGTATCTGCTGGAGGAGAGGTCGCTTCGAAGAGAGGCGGGAAGATTCGCCGGCGCAATCATGCCGGCCATCCTCTGCGCCGTCGCGATGAGATTGCTCATTCATGCAGCGGAGGGAGTCGCGCTGCGGGAGGCGTTCGCGATTCACTGGACCAAGATAACCTCCGTCGATCGGGTGTTTCACATTCTCGTCAACCCGTTCGTCCCGCTCACGTTCGTGCCGCTCGTTTTCCCGGGGAGGACGCTCGCCTTTTTCAGGGACCGCACCTATTTGCTTCTCTTCTTCTTTCTCATCGCCGGCACGACGCTCTTCGGGCACAACAACGAGCGGCTGCTCAATCCCGCCTCCATCGTGTTCTATCCGCTGGTCGGGTTCATCATGCAGGACTGCGTCTGGCCGAGGAAATGGATGATCGGCCTGATCCTCGCCGGAGCATTCCTCTCGAGCTTCCACTGGCTCGTCGCTCGCTATCCGCTCCCATCCAGAGCCGCAACAATCGCGCTTTCCGGAGGATCGACGATCGTCATAACCGCTGCTCTCGCATCCTGTCGAATCACGGATGTGATGAGGTCAAAGCCGGGGGGAAACAAGGGGCGAAACGCCTCGACAGAGTAGATTCCGACCGAATCCGGGTCGGTTCTCGGCGCTTTCTAGTCTTCAGCGCCCCACGCCGCCGATGCGGTTCATCTCCGCGTCGAGCGCCGCCGGATCCGGTTCCCTTCCGACGAGGGGCCCTGTCGAGAGAACGCTTATCAGGCTCTCGAACGGCGGACGGTCGTTCCTGTAGATCACGCCGATTGGAATCCTATCCTCCCATTCCATCGCCGTCTTCATCGCCGAAGCCCAATCCGTCGGATCGTAATCAGCCGCGAGCTCGACGCATCGTTTCTTGTACCACGCGAACGTGTTCACCCGGTTGAAGGAAACGCACGGCTGCAGCACGTCGATGACCGCGAAACCGCGATGGGCGATTCCGAGCCGGATCACGCGAGCGAGATGGTCCACCGCGCCCGTGAAGCTCCGCGCCACGAAACCGGCACGCATGGCGACGGCGATGGCGACCGGATTGAAACGCTCGAGGATCACGCCTCCGGGCTGGGCCTTCGTCTTGATGCCCTTCTGCGAGGTTGGGCTCGCCTGCCCCTTGGTGAGCCCGTATATCTGGTTAT
>JAQTVX010000211.1 GCA_028706585.1 Candidatus Krumholzibacteriia bacterium
AACGTCCTTGATCCGGAGAGTATCCTCGAGATTTCGCGCTGCCCGGATCGCATCTGGATGATCCGCCTTGTTCATAACGAAAATGTCGCCAATCTCCATGAGTCCGGCCTTCATCGCCTGAACGCCGTCCCCCGATTCCGGCACGAGAATAACGACGACCGTATGGGTCTTCTCCGCGATTTCCAGCTCCGACTGACCGACGCCGACGGTCTCGATGAGAATGAGATCCTTCCCGAACGCATCGAGGATATCCGCGACCTCGTCGGTGCAGTTCGAGATCCCGCCGAGGCTTCCCCTGCTCGCGAGGCTGCGGACGAAAACATCGGGATCGTCGGCGAGCTTCTGCATGCGGATTCTGTCGCCGAGCAGCGCGCCGCCGCTGAATGGGCTCGTCGGATCGACCGCGATGATGCCGAGTCTTCTCCCTTGCGACCTGAACAGACGCGAGAGCCGGTAAACCAGACTGCTTTTCCCCGCGCCCGGAGGGCCGGTGAAACCGATGCGATACGCGCCCCGCGCAAGCGGAAAAACGGTGTCCATGACCGTTTCCGCTGTGCTCCCGCCGTCTTCGACAATCGTGATGAGCCTGGATGCCGCGGCGACGGAGCCGCTCGCGAAACCATCTAGCAGCTTTGCAACATCCATTTCGTCTCTCATGAAACGCTTCAGTACTCGATGCCCTCTCGCGCGGCGACGCCGCCTTGGTAATGGTGACGTATCTCTTTCATCTCAGTGACGGTGTCCGCGAGCGCGATCATCTCCGCCGGGGCGTATCGTCCCGTCAGTATGAGCTCGAGGCGTTCGGGCTTGTTCTTCATGAACACGAGGACCTTCTCGATCTCGATGAGCCCGTATGCGACTGCCACGTTTATCTCATCGAGGATGAGCATGCTGAGGCCGCTATCCCGAACCAGCTCTTCCGCGCGCCGCCACCCGAGGCCAGCCAGCTCGCGGTCGACGGGATCGGGACTTTTCGGATCGACGAACTCGTCCCTGCCGTGTTGCTCGATGGTGAAACCTTCGAGCGACTTTGCCGCCTCCAGCTCCCCGTAGAGCCTCCCCTTCATGAACTGAATCATCACGACCTTTTTTCCGTGTCCCACCGCGCGCAGAGCGGCCCCCAGCGCGGCCGTCGTCTTGCCCTTGCCGTCGCCCGTATAGAGCTGAATGGTTCCCCTCTCGAAACCGTCCACGACAAAACTCCCATCTTCCCGAACGCGATCAGCGTCCGGATCTAATCGAAGTCCTGTAAGAGGTTGTAGATTATATCAATTCTCCTGAATTGTCAATCGGCGAAGCGCGGCCCCGGAAGTTGGCCGGATCGGTCCGGAATCGGAAGGAGTCTCGCGGAAAAAGGCTCAAGAAGTCTGAATCGCACTCGGCTCCCTGACAAGGGGCAGTGTTACGAGGAAGGATGCGCCTTTGCCCTCCGCGCTCGTGACGGAGATGTTGCCGCCGTGATCCTTCACGATCCGCTGGGCGAAGGCCAGCCCGAGCCCTGAGCCCTCTTCCTTCGTCGTGAAGAAAGGCGTGAAGATCTTGTATATCTGATCGTTCGGAATGCCATGGCCGTTGTCGGAGATCTGGACGCAGACCTTTCCCGAATCCTGCCAGCTGCTCAGACGGATAACCCCGCCGTCTCGAATCGCCTCGATGGCGTTCTGGATAATGTTGAGAAAAACCTCGTGCAGCTTGACGACGTCGAACTGGCAGCGGGGAAGGTCAGGAGCGAGGCTCTTGAGAATCGTGATGCCGCGATCCTCGCAATCCTTCTGGAGAAGCTGGCAGTTGTCCTCGATGACCTGGTTGATATCTCCATCCTCCAGCTTTATCTCGCTGACCTTCGACTGCAAGCTCTCGAGATACCGCTCGAGCCGCAGCGCTTCGTTCATGATGATCTCGAGCTTGTCCCGGTCGGAGCCGGAAATGTTCTTCGACTGAAAGAGATTTCGAGCGAAGCCTCCTATCGCGACGAGCGGATTCTTGATTTCATGAATAACGCTCGACGTCAGCTCTCCAGAAATCGCCAGCCGCTCAGCCTTCATGATCCGCTCCTCGTACGCCTTGAGCTTCCTGTAAGTGGCCTTCAGGCTCTCGACGTTCTTCTTGAGCGATTCCTTGAGCTGCGCGGCTCTCAAGGACGTCGTCGCATGGCTCACGATCATCTCGAGAAGATGCGCATCCTCGACCGTGATCGCCTTGCCGGTAAAAATATTATCCACAATTAGAAGGCCAAGGCTGTCCTCGATTGTCGCGATCGGGCATATGCAGAAATCCTCGAGGCCGAGCGCCGCAGAAACGCTCTTGTCCGCGTTGGAGGCGAGATCGTCCTTCTTCACGAACCTCACCTCGTGCATACCCCGTATCATGACGCCTTCGAGGTCATTGATGGGAATTGCCAGCTGGCTCGTGATCTTGGTCAATGGACTGTTTCGCAGGTAATGCAACTTCTGCCCCTTGCTCACGAGCTTGTCGAGAGAAAGCGAGTCGTCCTTCTCGAGAATCCTCCAGATGCTGTCGGCCTCTTCGGCGGACGACGGCCCGAGCGCGTATTTGCCGCGGAGCATGTCGAACTCCTGCCCGCGCAGAAAGACGAAGGAACGGTTGAAGCCCAACCCTTGTTTCGCCGTGATGACCGTCAGAATGGCGAGAATGATGTCTTCTTCTTTGTCAAGGTGGGAAATGATCTTGCTCACTTCCCCCAGCAGGTTCATGAGCTTGCTCCGGCGTATGACCTCCATGTAGAGATCCTCAACCTTCTTCGAGTACATCGAGGATCGCACGAGGGCATCTTCCAGCGTCTCGAGGAGCGTGATATCAACCCACCGGCGTCCCTTGACTCGCTCCTTGAGCTGCTTGAAAAAGGAGCACTTGAAGCAGCACTGAATGAGCTTTTCCTCGAGCCGCGGGAAAACCCTGTCTTTGCAGCGGTGCCCGGTGATTTCCCAGCAGGGAGCGTTCTCCTGCCCGTACGCCGGACAATCGGTCTTGTCACATGTGAGATATTCCCAGCAGTTGTTGAGCTTATTCGAGTGCTTATCTTCTCTCATGGCGAGCCACCCCTCTTCAAAGCTACCACAGAGAGGGAGAATCCGCAAAGCATGAAAAAGCGATGCTCCCCGCACGACGGCCCGGCTCATATCGACGCTCCGGTCCTTGGCAGAGCTCCGGAACGAGGAATGCACGGCGGCTTCCAATCCTCGCGAATCAACAGACTCATCCGCGGGGGATCACTTCATGCGTTATCTGTACACCGACTTCATCGCGCCCCATGATATCGGCTTTGTCGCGGTCGCGCATGAGTTGATCGATCCCGGCGATGGATAGCACCCCGTGCCAGCCGGGTTGCATGAAGAAGTGCAAGGATTGTAGCCATCGAAGGCCACCCACGTCCCGGGATTATCCGCACGTCTTCCGATTGTGCGGTCATCGCGGGTCGCCGCCTCCTCATACGAGTAGCTGTCCACGACGGACGTATCGGCGAGCGAGATGCGATATAGCCTGACGCCATCGCCCGAGTTGTTGAGACTCAGCCCGTACGCGGGAAAACCGTTCGCCTCCTCCCATGCTTTGGCGTCGCTGCCGTACACTATCTCGATCGCCCCGGGCGCAAGAGTGCCCGCGAATTCGTAGCGCCAAACCGGCTTCGCGTCTCCATCCGCGAGGCGATAGCCTCCGAGGTCGACAGCGGACTGGCCGAGATTGATGATTTCGACCCATTCGTCATCGCGCGCGCTCAAGGCGCCGTCGCCGTCCCAATCACGCGCGGGATCGACGAGAAACTCGTTGATGGCGATCTGCGCGAGGCAATCGGGAACGAAAGACACGTTTACGCAGGAAACAAGAACGAGGAAAAAACAGAACTGGAATACCTTCCTCATCATCGCCCTCCCTTCACCAACACCCCTGGAAAATACTCCTTCGCGGGATCGTGCATCGAGCCGCCGTGCAAACCCCACTCGCAGCGAGCCTATCATACCCGCGCCCCGGAAATCCATAGGAAATATTTCCGGGGCGCGGAAGAGCGGAATATGCGACACGCGATTCGTTCGCCCTGGAAGGCAAGCCGCTCCTACCTATAGATCTCCTTTATTCCCCCCCATGAGTGATTCTCTACCCCGACGATGCTGAGCTTCGCCACCTTTATCTGAAACGCGAGCCTCGATTGGGTCGGGGCGGATCCGGTCCAGGCAAAAGTCGCGCTGCCATGAGAGTAAATCCATCCGACAGAGCGCCTCCCGAAATCCAAAGAATATCGAGACCGTCCGCACCGACGGCCGCCGAAGCGTCGCCGACGCTCTGGCCGTCGAGAACGAGATCCTGCACGACGATGCTCTTCCCGTCGTCGACGGCTCTCGTGCGTACGAAGATATCCCCGAAAACGTCGAACGGGG
>JAQTVX010000008.1 GCA_028706585.1 Candidatus Krumholzibacteriia bacterium
GCGAGCTTTTCGATGCATGCTGCATCGTCGCGAAGATCAACTGCATCCCCATAGCCACCGAAGCGAGCTCATGGGGGAAGATCAAGGCTCTGTATCCGCGATAGAGAATCGATTGCACCGGAGTGGGGTGGGGTCGGCCGTCATGTGCGGCCGGCCCCGTTTCTTTCGTCCGCTCGCGAAGTCTCAAGGGCGCCGCGCCGCTCCAAGATTACGGTTGTACTTTCCGACATCCGCCCTATAATCACCTCCATCCCGAGCGAGAAATGACGGATTCCGCGCACCTTTTTTGCCGGCATCAACGTAATTAAGAACATAACGAGGCAAACGCTTGAAGGGAGGACCGTTCGTGGCCAACATTCTTCAGCCCGCCGAAATCGTCGACATCGGGATCGAGAAGGAAAAAAAGCGGCGCGATTTCTATGCGCTCGCGGCGGAACGATTCAGCGGGAAAAAGGAGCTTGCCGATCTCTTCTCGAGGCTTCGCGACTGGGAGGTCGAGCACATAAGGAAATTCGGTCAGATCCGCGACGGCCTGAGCAAGGCCCAGTACACCGAATCCTATGAGGGCGAGACGGAGGCGTACATGGATGCGCTCGTCGACGGCGATCTCTACAGCAAGATCACGCCTGAATCGTTCGCGTCGATCGTGAGCACCCCGGTAGAGGCGCTCGACAGGGGAATCGAATTCGAAAAGGATGCGATTCTGTTCTTCAGCAACCTTTCGCGTTTCATCGATCCGAAGAGCCGGGAGATTGTCGATACGCTGGTCAAGGAAGAGCAGCAGCATATGCTCTATCTTTTCAGCATGAAGAAGGACCTGATGCGGAGATAGGCCTGGTATGCGGGTCCGGCCGCATTGATTTCCGCAAAGGAGGAGTGTGTCATGAAGGTGTTCTGGAAATGTTTCTTCGCTACCATTCTCGCGTTCGCCGTCATGGCGATCGTGGTCGTGGGAATAGCGGCATCGAAGAGCGATTCGAAAAAGAAAATATCGAACCATTCTTATCTTGTCGTCGACATATACGGCGATATCGCCGAATACGATCCGCCGGCCGGCGTCATGGGGGAGGTCGTGGGCGGGAAGCCGGAGACGCTGCAGCGCATCCTGGGCAATCTGGACAAGGCGTGCGTCGACGATCGCATCGACGGCGTCATATTCAAAATATCATCGAGCAACAGCGCCGGGCACGCGATGCTCGAGGAGATGCGCGACGCGATCAAGAAGGTCAGGGCCGCCGGCAAGAAGGTCTACGCCTACACCGATTCGATGGACCGGAAGTCTTTCTATCTCGCGGCGGCGTGCGACTCGATCTATGCGCCGCCGTCGGCGTACATATCGTTCCTGGGCATGGGGGGCGGTTCGATGCATGTCAAGAACATGCTCGACAAGATCGGCTTGAAGCCGAACCTGCACCAGATCAGGGAGTACAAGAGCGCGGCCGAGATGGTCACCCGGACGGACATGTCCCCCGAGGCGCGCGAGAACGAGGAATGGCTGATCGGCGAGATTTGGGACGTGTTGATGAAGGCTTTTGCGGAGGATCGCGGCCTGTCCGAGGACAAGGTCGTGGAGCTCATGAAAGGCGCCCTCTATACGGCTCCCGAAGCGAAGGCTCACGGGTTGGTCGACCGGCTGTTCTACTGGGATGAGCTCGAGAACGCGCTCAAGGGAAAGGAAAAGAAACTCCACGCCGTTTCGCAGGCGAGCTACGCCGCCGTGAAACCCGAGAAGCTGGGTCTCAAGGGCGCGAAGAAGATTGCCGTTGTGCACGCGGACGGGATGATCGGCGGGCGGAAGAGCAAGGTGGACCCGGTGCTCGGGATCATGATGGGGCACGAGAGCGTCATTGGCGAGCTGCGCCGCGCGAAAGACGACAAGGACGTTGCGGCGATCATCGTCAGGGTGGACAGCCATGGCGGCGAGAGCCTCGCGAGCGATCTCATCGCCCATGAGATCGGCGTGATAGCGAAGGAAAAACCGGTCGTGGTATCGATGGTCGACGTTGCGGCATCCGGAGGGTATTACATATCGTACAAGGCTTCGAAGATCGTCGCCGATCCCATGACGATCACAGGGTCGATCGGTTCCATCAGCGCGAAGTTCAACATGAAGGGTCTCTATGACAAGCTCGGCGTCACGTACGATTTTATCGAGAAGGGCCCCAACGCGCTCCTCTACTCGTTCTATCGCGATTTCACTCCGGAGGAACGGGCGATATTCGAGCGGAATCACTGGAATGGGTTCGATATGTGGCTCAGGGACGTGGCCGTGTACCGGCACATGACCTATGAGCAGGTCTCCGCTCTCGCGATGGGCCGCGTATGGACCGGCAGGCAGGCCAAGGCGAACGGCCTTATAGACGAGGTCGGCGGTCTCGACAAAGCGATCGAAGTCGCAAAGGATCTTGGGAAGATTCCGGCGGACCAGAAGGTCACCGTCATGCATTATCCGAAAAAGAAGGGGCTGCTGCAGGTGCTGCTCGAGGGCGATGGAGGCGGCGCGTCGGCGGCGGTGAACTGGGTCGTCTATCGCTTTCTCAAAGACGACGTGGCCGAGACGTGGAGGATGCTGAACGAGAGCAACCTGTACATTCTCGACAATGCGGACGTGAAATAGCGCCGCTTTCGTGATCAATCCTTCGAGAGAAGCGCGGATCTGCTGCGCGGTATCCGGGGACGATCTACGACGGTGAAACCCGCTTTCAGAGCGGCGGTGATGGTGTCGGCGAACCCGCGCGCCGAAACGTGCATGATCGGTTCGACGACCAGCATCCTGCCGCCCGGCGTGAGAGTCGATCTGAGGAGAGCGAAGAAGCCCGCGACATCCGGCACTTCGTGCACCAGATAGAAGGCGAGAGCGAAATCGATTCTTCCGGCGAGGTCGCTCGCCCATGCATTGTCGTCTCCGGCTATGCGCAGCTCGATTCGTTCGAGGAGCCTTGCCCTTGCCGCGCGTTTCCTCACCTCCTCGAGCATGCGGGGCTGAACGTCCACCGCGATGATCTTGCCGCTCGGCCCGACGAACCGTGCGAGATCCAGGGTAAATGTAGCCATTCCAGGCCCCATGTCCAATACGGCCATGCCGGGCCTGATATGGGGGGCGAGAATCTTTCGGGGATCGTGGATCAACCGCCTGATAGGGCTCGCGAGAAAGTAGCCGAACCACCAAGGGCAGACGCGCTGCGCCATAAAGCCTCCTTCGTTCGAGCAGTGTAACGGATGACGGCCTTTGACTCCAATCAATAGTAATTTCTCATTGAATTCAGAGAGCGATTTCTGTAGTCTTTGCCCGACCGATAACCTGGCAAAGGAGGGATAAAATGAAAAAGGTAGTCCTCTGCAGCGGAACCAAGTGTTGCCCGGAAGCCCTTATCGACGGTGACAAGATCACCATCAGGGACGACGACGGCGGTCGGGTTACATTGACCAAAGAGCAGGTGAAGATCCTCTGGGAGAACCTGAAGTAACCGGCGGGGATCGAAAGGCACTATGAAGCGCTCCGGACTGCTCCGGAGCGCTTTCCATCTCCAATGAACAGAAAAGCATCAACGCTGCTTCCCGTCCTCGTCTTTCTCGTCGCCGCCGCTATCCGTGTGCACTTCGCCGCACGCTGCGATGCGGCGCCCGATTACAGCGATATGGAGCTCTACAATGCGGCGGCCCTGGAGCACGGGTTCCCGACGTCCCTGCCGCCGGGGTATCCGCTGTTTCTGAGAGCGATCTACGGAGTCTTCGGCGAGCGCAACTACGAGGCGGTATTCGTGGCCCAGGGGCTCATCAGCGCCCTGACGGTGCTTCTCATATACCGGGTTACGCGCAGGATCGGCGGTACGCGGGCCGGTGTGGTCGCTGCTGCGGTTGCCGCCGTCTACCCGAACCTGATCGTGTACAATCTCACGACCATGACGGATACCTTCGGAGTGCTGTTCGTCATGCTTCTCTACTGCGCGCTGGTCGCCTCCATCGACGATTGGAAGAAATCCGTGTGGGCGGCGGTCATCCTGGGTGTGGGCTTCACCTTCAGGCCTGTTCTTCTTTTCTTCGGCCCCGGGGTGCTGTTGAGCCTCAGAAGGCGATTGGCTTTCATGATCGCGGCGGTCGTGGTGTTCGTGCCGTTGATGGCATTCGAAATGACCGGGGGCGAGGACTTCAAGAGAGCCGCGGCCGCTCTCTACAAAACGTACGGTCTCAGCCTGGACGGAAGAATATACGTCGATTCGACCTTAACCGAGGTTCGCAGAGAGGATCTGCCGAGCAAGACATATCTCGGGGCGGTATGGAATGCGGTCAAGAACAACAAGGGCAAGGTTGCGCAGAAGATATTCAATAAGGCCACGGTCCTGTTTGAGGCTGGATGGGACGAATTCGTGATGCGCCCGATAGTCGGCTCGGGGAAGGGGATCGTCTTCGCGATGAAATACGCCTATATTCCGATCCTGGCGTTGGGTTTCGTCGGGATGGCGAGACTCTATGGCGCGGGCAATCGAATGATCGCGCTGCCGGCGCTGAGCTACGTTCTCCTCGTCATCGTTTTCTCCATTTTCAAATACCGGTACAGGCTGCTGATAGAACCCGCCCTGATCATGTACGCCTCGATGCTCGTTGGTCGCCCGCACGCTCCGGCGGCCGCGCGAGGCGGCGCCGCCCCGGAATGATCTCCGTTCAGGCGGCATCCGCTGCGCCGCGGGTCCGGCTCAGAAGAAATCCGATGTAGGCAATGAGGAATATCTCGAGCAGCGCCCTGTATCGAATGGTGTAAACCATCGCTATCATGATCTGAAGAGCGACGAATATCAGCGCGGGCAGGATTACCCGCAGGTGCTCTCGCCTGATGTATCGGGCAATGGCGATGCATCCAAAGAGCAGTATCGCCAGAAAACTGAATTTGCGGATGGCAAAAACCGGGATGGTCCGCGTTCCTCCATCCTGCTTCAGGGAGCTTTCTCCCCAATGCCATTGATAGAGGGCGGCCGTTCGCGAGTAAACGGATTCGATGTCGCCCATCCAGCCTCTCGAGTACTGAGCGACTCCGATATTGAATGAGCTTGTATCGTATATCGGAGCGAGCTTGCCGTACACGACGGCGTTTCGGGCGATCCATGGCGCAACGGTGATCGCAAGCGCCAGAAGAAACAGGAGCCGCCGTTTCAAGACGATCAGGAGCCCTGGAACGAAAAAAGCGAAGGACGCGCTGGTCAGTATCCCGACTCCGGTCACCGCCCCACCGATGCATGCTTTGGAAGCATCCCGCATCCCGGATGCCGCAACGGCCGCTATCGATGCCGTCATGAGAATGAGCGCGGTCTCGGGCAGCACTGTCAAGTTGTATAGAATGAAGTTCGGGTAGACGGCGCAGAGAAGGGCGGCTATCAGCGCGGCCTTTCTGTCGAACATGCCGAGCGTGAACGAGTACGCGAGAAGCACTACAATGGCGCTCATGAAACCCTGAATGGTGAATATCGCTCTGTGATCATGGACGCCGAAAAGGCGATAGATCAGCCGCAGCAGGAGGGGATACAGCGGTTCCTGCTGGGTGGATAGGCCTCCTTCGATCGCCAGCGATTCATATCTGGCCATGTCGCCGCGATCGACGGGTTCGCGGACGGCGATGCCCAACGCGACGCGCAGCAGCAGCGCCAGTAGAAAAATCGAGAGGAGTTTCCCGTCGATCCTCGTTCTCATGCGCACGTTCCGGGCGAGCCGCGATTCATCGGATCGTGACACGGGATCCGGCCTTCACCTGAACTATGTTCATTTGAGGAAGCCATTCCCGTTCCGCGTAGGCATAGGGGCCGCCGGTGCCCGAGAAATCGCCGACCCTCTTCAGCGCATTGGTCATGCTGACCTTCTCCGCGCGCTTCATTTCGGTGGCCTTCGCGATGATCCGCATTGCATCGTACTCGAATATGCTGACTGCGGTCGGTTCGACGTTGAAGCGCTTTCGATAGCGATCGGCGAACTCGGCGTTTCCAGTAAGCTCGATCGTCGGCACTGGATAGTAGCAGCCTTCCAAGGATTCCTTTGCGAGCGCCGCGAAACCGGGATCGGCAAAATCCGACGAACCGATTATGGCTCCCTTGTAGCCCGTTCTCCGGATGCCGGCGAGCAGGTCCGCCGTGGCCTTTCCGCCACCGAAGATCCAGACCGCGCCGGGTTTCACGGACATGACCAGGGTGACGGCCGACTCGATGGCCGCCCTGTCGTCGATGAACGGCTCCGACTCCAGAATCCGGATACCGGCTTGGGAGAGCTCGTTCTTGACGGCCTTCGCAGCGTCGTTTCCGGAATCGTCGTTGAAGTAGAGCGCCGCGATTCCGTCGACCTTGAGGGAGGCTGAAATGAAACGAGCCATCGTGCGTATCTCCAGCGCCGCGTTCGGAACGTTCCTGAAGGCGTTGATATGCATCGTGGTTATCAGCGGATGGCTGCAGTTGGCGAAGACAGGCACGAATTCGTTCTCGGCCTGCGGCACGACGGCGAGGCAGGAGGCGCGCGTCGCGACGATTGATACCTGTATCTTGTTCTTGAGGAGCTGGCGCTTGAATGCGTCCAGCGCCGCTCCGGGATCGCCTCCGTCGCTATCGACGATCAGATCGAACACGACTTCCGGATGCGAGGCGTTGAGCTCCTCGACCGCGAGCTGGAGGCCGTGAAGGTGCTGGTTGCCCAGCTCCGCCGCGCTTCCAGAGAGCGGCAATATGACGCCGACGTTGATGGTTTCCGGCTTGTTGGCGCACGAAATGAGGCAGAAAAGAGCGCAGCATGCCAACACGCGGACGACATTCAATGGTGATGATCTATTCATCGCGAGACCTCCAGATGGGATTTTGCGACGAATCTAGCAGATAATAGCCGTTGAAACGACTCCTTTTTCCATTCATAATCCGTCCGCTGTCGCCATTCGGTGAAGGAGCCGGCATGCTCGCGTGGAATGAATACGTCAAGATCATCATCGCCCTGATCGTCATCATCGATCCGCTCGGTGCGATCCCGATCTTCATCGGGCTCACGGCCGGCCAGACGGATGCGCAGCGCGGGCGGACGGCCCGAGTGGCGTCTCTGTCGGTTGCGATCATTCTCATTGTTTCGTGCTTGATAGGAGAGTGGATCCTGAAGCTCTTCGGGATCTCGATCGCCTCGTTCAGAATCGGGGGAGGGATCCTGCTCCTGCTCATGTCGATCGCCATGATGAACGCCAGGATCAGCCCGGCGAAGCGAACCGAATCCGAAGAAGAGGAGGCGCACGGAAAGGAGAACATCGCCGTCGTGCCGCTCGCGATTCCGCTGCTTGCGGGTCCAGGCGCTATCAGCCTCGTTATAATCTACGCGGACAAGATCACCGGGGCCGTAAACACCGGCGTTCTCATCCTGATCTGCATCGTCGCCTCCGCGCTGATGTGGGGCGCGTTGAGGCTCTCCGTGCCCATATCGAAGCTCCTCGGTCAGACGGGCATAAACATAGCTACCAGGATCATGGGCTTGATCCTGGCCGCCATATCGATCGAGTTCATCGCAAGCGGCTACAAGGTCCTGTTCAGATAGCCCCGACCGTTGAACGCATCCGGACCCGGCGATGAGAAACCGGTCAAATGCCCGAATATCGCCAGTCGATATAGCTCGAGGTCATCCCGCCTTGCGAGAGACGGTGCTTGCCCAGGCCCCTAGGCTTCTATTATTTTTCAGTGGGAATAGCTGCAATTCATAGGATGGGATCTTTGGAAAGGCACGTCGCCAATACGACTCCAGTATCGTATCGCGTGATATCGCCCCTATATGGTGAGTGCGGTGGGGTTTTCCGCGTCCGTTCCGTCGGGACATTCATTTTGTTCGTGGCGTTCGCCCTTGTGAGCGTTTCTCGGGTCGCCGGTCATGGTATCAATCAAGCCGGCGACTTCACGGAGAATTTCAGATCGGGCGTGATCGACTGGGACAACGATTGGGATACCGATGGAGGCCTCGACACCTACAAGTCCTTTTATCGAGTCGCAAGGCTGAGTTCGGGTTACCTCGCGCATGACCGTCAATCCTACTACTCGGATTCGCAGCATGATTACTTCAACGAGCAGCTGGCGCAGGTGCTGCGTTCCCCGGAAGATCACGGTTTCTGGGATTCGGCGAGCGGAGCGTGGGTCGGAAGCCTGTTATGGAACGAGCAGGAAGGCTGGTACGCCTCCGAACCGCACCATTGGAGATTTTCCGTCGAGCTGGAAGAGGGGCTTCTAATGGCAATGATGCTTGCCGACAACAGGCGGGCGGACCCGTATCTGAAATCGGAACTGCAATATATTCAGGGCCAATTGACCGCCGATGGAGTCGTATCCGAGCTGATGCCGTTCGACGGATATATATACGAATATGGGCTCATCCTGTCCGCGCTGGCCCTCGGGGCAAGATATTTCGCTGCTGATGATCCGGCATTCGCCGCTGCGGCCTTCCAAGATATGAAGAACGTCTTTCGTCTCATTGCCACCAACTGCTCGAAACCACAGCAAGTGAGCGAAGGGCTGGCGGTCGAATTGAGAGGGTTCGTGAACGCTTATTATGCCGCTCTCGCCTTTGATGATGCTTCATTGACGGGTGAGACGAAAAGATATGCGTCGAAGCTCTCCACGGCGTTCACGGAAGCGCAGAATCGAAACGGGACTTTTGACATACAGGATGGAAACTACCATGTCCAGAAACACCTCAAGTCCGATATCGCCCTGATGCTCGCTTATGGCGTTACCAATGACACCAGCTGCGTCGATGCCGTCAAGCGAAACATGGATTGGGTGATCTCGAACCGGTGGGACCAGTCCGAAAAGTGCATGGGCGGACTCACATGGGCTCTGGACGATTCACTCAATTACTATGAATGTCATCAGGCTTGGTTCATCACGGCGGCGCGATATCTCGAGCTGTACGCTTCAGACTACTCGTTTCATTCCTTTCTCGAGCAGGCGTTCGCATTCCTTACTGATGACAATTTCGCCGGTGTGGACATGTACGTGCACAATGCGCAGACCTATAATGCATTCTTCGCGTACAGGGCGATATCGAGGGACGGGACCATTCAAGAGGAGCCGTTTCACAAGTGGAAAGGGGCTTATGAGATAGGTGCTTCCCTATGGGCGCTGGCATTGGTTTACGACGTGCAAAGCGAAGGGTATTCGCTTCTGGCGACGCAAGTCGCCCGTGAAGAGTCCAATGATTGGAACAAGGCGATATTCAGCGCCCGGGATTTTGGAACCGGATGCATGAAATTCAAATGGATCGCGAAATTCGAGGATGCCAGCCGCAATGGCGCGTATACGGGGCTGTTCAATGATCAGCATGGAGATTGGCGATTGCTCCTGAGCACCACGCGCGGGTTATCGTACAGGGACGCCGGTGGCAATGAAATAATGCTGGTGAGCCGCAACCGGCTTCTTTCAGGCGTGCCGTACACGGTCACCGTCGATAAGCGTAACGAGGAGGCAATCATGGTGACCCTCGAGGAGGACGGCGTGGAGATATTCCAGGATGCGATCGACGACATGAAGGCTTTCGACGCCTGCTACTTCGGCGTTTTTCAGAATACGGGCTTGGCCATGCCTTCCAAGAGCATTTTCATCGATCTCGTCCAGTACTCTTCCGAGGAATGCTGGCAGACCGTTGTGACTCCCTCCGCGTCGAAGCTTTACAGCGGCTATCCCAATCCTTTCAACGGCAGCATATGCATCGAATATGATGTCGTACGGAGAGAAAACGTCCGATTGTGCATTTATGACGTAGCCGGACGTCTGATTGCGCGGCTCGCCGATGGAATCGTCGACCCCGCACACTATCTTGTCTATTGGGACGGTACGAACGGCAGAGGTGAGAGAGCTGCGAGCGGCGTTTACCTGTGCCGCATGGAGGCGCCCGGTTTCGAGCGGACCCAGAAGGTAGTGCTCCTGCGTTAGAATTCGGCCTCCCTTTCGTCCCGGGTATGAGCACCGCTAGTGACCAGCGGCGCCCGATTTCCACAAATGGCGTTGATCGTCCGAATGCCTCATGCCCGGCATAGTGTGCGCGCCGAATTCGATAGAAACAGATCTCCGAATGCTCTATAATTGTATGTGCTGCATTGTGTTCCATTTGAAGGCCGCGCGGCGTTTGTCCGGAGGTCGTGCTTGAAGAGAATGACAATTATTGCAACGGCGGTCATCGCGGCCGTCGGCTTGTTCCCCCTCGGGGCCGGCGGGCAGGTCCCGGACGATGTGAAGGGCATCGCCCTGAGAGAGTTGTCGAGTGATCTTCTGGTTCTGAGCCGGGAGAATCGCGAGAACGCCCAGCGGCTCGCCGAATCGGCCGGTTGGCCATCGAAGGGCGTATCTCCTCGCGGGAGCACATTCGAGCTTCAGGGCTTCGAGAGCGGCTTGCCTTTCTACTACATAGACTTCAATGTCAATGCCGCCATCACGACGCGAACGGATAGCGTGCAGCGCTGTATCGGCAATGGCAGCGGCTTCACGATCGGTCTCTGGGACGGCGATGCTCCGCGAATGACCCATCGGGAGCTGACTCCGCGAGTGACGTGGGGTGATGCAATGTCGGCGGTGGCCGCCGAGCATGCGACTCACGTGGCCGGAACGATGGTCGCGGCCGGGATCGATCCGCGAGCGAAGGGCATGGCGAACGAGGCCGTGATCAAGGCGTACCAGTGGGACGACGATCTGGCGGAGATGGCCGATGAAGCCTCGCGCGGTCTCCTCATCTCGAATCATTCATACGGCTTGATTCGCGGCTGGGTCGATCTCGGCGATCTGTACTGGTTCGGCGATACCGCGATAAGCGAGACGGAAGATTATCTGTTCGGATTTTACAGCGAGGCGTCGCGCGAGATCGACGAGCTTCTCTGCGAGGCCCCCAATTACCTCGTCGTGCTCGCGGCGAGCAACGATCGCAACGACGGCGCTTCACCCGGCGCATTGCACTATTTCTGGGACGAACGAACGCAGAGCTGGACGTTGAGCAGAAAGGTGAGGGACAACGATGGCGCACCCCTCGGCTACGATTGCCTTCCGAACGCGGCCACTCTCGCCAAGAACGTGCTGACCGTCGGCGCCGTGGAGCCCGTGTCGGACTATACCGGTCCGGCGTCGGTCGTGATGACCTACTTCAGCAGTTGGGGCCCGACCGATGACGGACGCATCAAGCCGGATATATGCGGCGACGGTTACATGGTTTATTCGTCCGTCTCGGCGTCCGACAGCTCATACGACATGTTCTCCGGGACCTCGATGGCCTCGCCGAACGTGTGTGGTTCGCTTGCGCTGCTTCAGGACTACTACAAGGATCAACATTACGGCATTCCCATGAAGGCGGCCACGCTCAAGGCGCTTGCGATCAATACGGCGCGGGAGGCCGGCGACGCTCCCGGCCCGGATTACCGTTTCGGATGGGGGCTTCTCGATGCTTACGCGGCGTATCGCGGGATCACGCTCGACCTCGACGACAAGAAAGGTCTCATCGAAGAATATACCCTGAGTGACGGCGTTCCGGTCGAGCTCTACTACCGGTGCGACGGCACGGAAGGTGAGCTCAAGGTGACCATATGCTGGAGCGACCCGGCCGGAACGCCGAGCGCGCCCGCCCTCGATCCGGGCGATCTCATGCTCGTGAACGATCTCGATCTCACGGTCGACAAGGATAGCGTCGCGTACGAACCATGGGTTCTCGACCCCATGAATCCGGCTGACCCCGCCTCGAAAGGAAACAACTTCAGGGACAATGTCGAGCAGGTGTGCATCACGGACCCGGAAGATGGAATCTACGTGGTTCGCGTCGATAGCAAGCGCTCGCTCAGCGGGGGTTCGCAGGATTTCTCACTCGTGGTTTCGGGCGCAGTGCGGGCGAAAACATGGCATGTGTACGCCGACGGCACCGGAGACGCGCCGACGATAGCGGCCGCCGTCGATTCGGCGGGCGAGAACGATCAGATCTTCGTTTACCAGGGCGTGTTCCGCGAGCACGACGTTGTTGTGGACAGGCCCGTCACGATAAAAGGAATAAGGGGGCCGATCACCACCCAGATGGATGCCGAGCACCTCGGCCGGTGCTTCATTCTACCGTCAGGGGGGGGCAGGGTGCGTATCGAGGGCCTCACGCTGAAGAACGGGAGTGCCGAGGGGAGCGGGACCGATGGCTTTGGAGGAGCCGTTCTCTGCGGCAACGAAGAAGCGGAGCTGGCGGGATGCGTCATCACCCGCAGCCGGGCGATCCGCGGCGGCGGCGTTTACGTCGATGGAAGCTCGTGCACGCTGAAATCATGCAAGATCCTGTCGAATACGGCGGCCGAGAGCGGCGCTGGAGTCTACGATCGTCTCGGGAACCCTTCGATCGATCACTGCGTCATCGCGTGGAACGTCGCCTCTGGGGACGGCGGCGCTCTGTACGTGGAGAGCGCCTCTCCGTCGATCAGCTGCTGCACGCTGGGCCATAATGCCGCATCCGGGAGCGGGGGCGGAATGTATTTTACCGATGGCTGCACCGTCGAGGTCGAGAACTCGATCGTCGCTTTCTCCCTCATGGGCGAAGGGATCTACGAAGACGGCTCGTCAAGCGGCGTCAGTCTCTCCTGCTGCGATCTGACGAATAACGCCAGGGGGAATTTCGGCGGCGCAATTTCCGATCAGATCGGCGTTGCCGGCACGATCTCGGCCGACCCCGGGTTCTGCGATTACGCGCGGTTCGACTTTCGAATAGGAGACGGCTCGCCATGCCTTGGAGAGAACAACTCCTGCGGAGTCCTCATCGGCGCGCTGGGAGCGGGTTGCCACTCGAAAACCCTATGGCACGTGCGCTCTGACGGCGCGGGGGACGCGCCGACGATCCAGGCGGCGGTCGATCTCGCCTCCGTCGGAGACACCATAGTCCTGTTCCCCGGCACATACTCGGGGCAGGGAAACCGCGACATCGAGTTCGAGGGTAAGAATCTCACGATTACATCCGCGAGCGGACCCGACAGCACCGTCGTCGACTGCGGCGGAAGCTCCGGCGGGATCCACTCTGGGTTCGGTTACAGGGGCGGGGAGGATTCTACGTCGGTGCTCGAAGGGATCACGATACGGCACGCGGCTCTCGCGGGGATCATCTGCTCGAGCTCGAGCCCTACCATACGTGGCTGCAAGGTCGATAGCTGCTTTGCAATAAACGGATCGCGGGGCGGCGGTATCTATATCGAAAAAGCCTCTCCGACGGTCGACGGGTGCGCGATCACCAATAACGTCGCCAGCTCCACGGGGGGCGGCATATACGGTCGGAGTTCGAAGTCGCGCATCACAGGCTGCACGATATCGGGAAATTCCGCCGAGAAATCCGGCGGCGGCGTGGCGGTCCAATCGTCGTCGGATCTGATAATCACAGGCTGCACGATTACGGGCAACCTCGCGAGCACCGAATCTGGCGGAGGTGTCTACATCATATCAGCCACGGCCCGCATAGATTCATGCATCATCTCCGGCAACGAGGGATCGTTCGGCGGCGGCGTTTTCAACGGGGCCACCTCCACGTGCAGGCTCAAGCATACGAATCTGAACTCGAACGTCGCGCGGTCCGGCGGCGGCGGCGTCTACAGCGCCAGGGATCTGACCCTGGAAAATTGCACGGTCGTCGGGAACTCGGCCGAAGACTACGGCGCCGGAGTGGAGAGCTACTATGCCGACAAGAACACGATCAGCCGCTCGATCATCGCATTCAACCTGATCAGGCAAGGCTTGTATACGGGCACGGGAACGCAGTTGATCTCGTGCAGCGATGTGTACGGCAACGCCGGGAATAACTACGGCGGGAGCACGAGCGATCAGACGGGAAAGAACGGCAATATCTCGCTCGATCCCTCGTTCTGCGACGCCGGGGCTTTTGATTATGGCCTGTATGACACTTCTCCATGCGCTCCGGAGGGGAACGCATGCGGCCTGCTCATCGGCGCCTTTCCGGTCCGCTGCCGCATCGCGCCGAATCTAGAGATCACGAGGTTCGAATTCGACAGGCGCGCCGCGCCCGCGCACCGTTCCATCTTCGCGACGGCGACCGTGAAAAACACGGGCGTGGCCGCGGCTGACAGCTTCTATATCGATTTCTATGCAAACCGGCTCGCGGCGCCCGACTCTGGAGCCGTCGGCGAGTTCAGGCTCCTCGTCGATTCGCTTGCGGTGGGCGACACGGTCGTGTTCACGGCGGGGCCCATCACGAGCGACACGATCGGTGATTGGAACAGCTACGTGGCGGTAGACGCGAATAGCTGGATCATCGAGACGGATGAGACCGACAACGTGAGCGGTCCGGACACGATCGGCTGGCTTGTTCCGCGCGAGCCCGGCTGGCCCGTGGCGATCGGCTCACGCAGCCGCAGCTGTCCCTGCGCAGTCGATCTCGACGGCGACGGCGCGCTCGAGACGATCGTCGGTTGCGACGACGGCAAACTCCATGCATGGAAATATGACGGCACGACGCTGGATGGATGGCCGGTCGATCTCGGAGACACGATCCGCTCCTCGCCGGCCTCTGGAGATATCACGGGTGATTCGGACAAAGAGATAGTCGTCGGCTGCGACGACGGCAAGATCAGAGCCTATTCGTCATCGGGCGCTCTTCTCTGGGAGCACGCGACGACCGGCGCGGTCTCGGCCACTCCCGCCCTCGCCGATCTCGACGGCGACGGGAAACTCGAGGTGGCCTGTGGCTCCGGAGGCTACCTCTACGTGATCGACGGGGACGGCGGCACGTTCGCCGGCTCGTGGCCGTTCAACATCGGCGGAACCAAGGTGAGCTCCGCGGCGATCGGCGACGTCGACGGCGACGCTCTGGCGGAGATAGCGGTTGCCGTGCGCGACGATGGCTCCGCCGGGCGGACGGAAGGTGTTTCCCAATCCTCGACTTCGCGCGTGTATCTTCTCGAGTCGGACGGGACCTTGTGCAGCGGCTGGCCCGTGGAGGTTGATACGGTGATCTCGGCCGATCCGGTCATCGGAGACATCGCCGGCAATCATGCCCACCTCGAGATCGTCGCCGCCGACGAGGGAGGCAGGGTGCACGCTTGGAACGCCGATGGAGGGGTCTGCTTCGCGCCATGCGGCATTCCGGGCACTATCAAATCATCCCCCGCCCTCGCCGACCTCGACGGCGACGGCCACCTGGATATCGCAGTGACGTCGAGGCGCTGGACCGGGGTCGAGCCCGACGGTTTCTGGGAGGGATTCGCGAGCACGATAAACGGAGAGGGGGAGATCATCGAGTCGCGCGATCTTCTGCGATGGTCTGCGGATTCGAACAGCCTCACGGCGCCGATAGTCATCGGCACGCATTCCGAGGCCATCGCCGGCGCGCCGGACGGTGAGATATACGGCTTCGATTTTGCTGTTTCATTCGGCTGCTGCGGCGCGATCACTGGCTCTGTCGCCGCGGCGGATATCGATGGCGACGGTGCCGTCGAGGTTCTCGCCGCTTCGGACGACGATTCACTCTACTGCTACGAGCTGTGCACGAGCCGCGCCGCCGTCGGAGCGCTCTGGTGGCCGATGTATCGGAGGAGCCCCCAACGAACGGGCTCGTACGGCTACGAACCCGTGAGCGGCGTCGATACGGGGGAGCAGGGTACGCCTGTGGTCACGAGCCTCCGCGCCGTCTATCCGAACCCGTTCAATCCGGCGGCGAGGATAGCGTTCGACGTTGGCGCAAAATCGGTCGTACGCATCGCGATATACGATGTCTCCGGACGCTCCGTGGCGGTGCTCGTCGACAGGGAGATGGAGCCCGGCCGGTACGAGGTGATCTGGAACGGCCGCACGAGCGCGGGCCGTAGCGCGGCGGCCGGAGTCTACTTCTGCAGGCTCATGGCCGGACGGCTCTTCGAGACGAGGAAAATGGTGCTCGTTCGCTGATGAGCGTGCCGAGCCGCAGAACGCAGCAAGGGGGCGCCGTGAACGACGGCTCGCCCCCTTGTTTATTCTTGCAGCGTTTTTCCGGATTATCGCTGCTTGATACTCTTGTTCTTCTCGATGAGCTCGCGGTGCAATACGTCGTGGAGATACTGGACGTAGAGCTCGGTCTCCTTCGGCTTCGTTATGCGACGGATCGTGATTGACATCCCGGGCCCATTGAGGCGATACGTCTTCTGCGCCATCTCGAACCTGCTGTCCTCGGCAACCGCCCTCGTCTGGAATTGTCCCTCGAGCTGCAATTTGAGCCGATCGAGGTTTCTCGTGCCGGTGTCGCGGAAATAGACTATTACCTCCATCAGCCTGTTTTTCAGGAACGCGCAGCGGACGTGGTCGACTGCGGCGTTGGTCTCGAGCGGGGCCGAGAAATTCCACAGCTCGCCGCGATAATCCATGGGCGACTCGGGAGCTCTTGTGACCTTGGCGATGCCATCGGCGCGCTTGAATACCGCTTTCTTCGTCTGGCCCAGGAAGAAGCCGTAGATATCCTCCCTTAGAACCTGGACTTCGTCCCTCTTCGTTCTCGAGCATGAGCACGAGAACAACAGCGAGATCATCGTGACGACCACCGCCGTCCGCGCGGCGCCGCGTTCGAGGGAAGCGTTATGCATCGACACCTTGCGTCTCACTCCCTTCAGGCGAGAGATATCGGTCGTAGACAGCGAGCCCTATGACGGTCAGTATACCGATTCCCGAGAAAATCACCCAGAGGAGCCTCGGGCGGTCCATCTCCGTCGCGATCTTCTTGTAGAGAATTGCCCCGAGGTTGTTTCCGACGAGGCTCCCGATTATGCCGTAGAGAAACGAGTAGCCCATGTATACGGCCACCTTGTCCTTCGGCGCAATCTGCCCGACGTAGCTGAAGTACTTCGGGTGGCACGTCATTTCCCCGATCGAGAAAACGACCATTGAGATGATGAACACCCAGGCGTTCGCGGAAATCGAGAGAATGATGAACCCGGCCGTTCCGATGACGATTCCGGCGATCATGGTCGGCAGCGCCCGCAGGTTCTTGACGATCCGGCTCACGATCACCTGAAGCAGGATGATCGTTCCCGCGTTGATGCTCGTCACGTACGCCACGTCGAACTTGAGAGCCTTGGAGCCGCCGAAGAAACGCGCAACGGACGTGAGGCATCCGTCCGCTGGAGTCATGTCCACGTGATCGACCATGTACCAGAGGACCGTGTTGAACATCTGGAAGTAGAGGAGCCAGAACCCCGAATAGATCACGATCATGAGCACGAACTTCCAATCCCGGAGGACCGTGACCGCTTCGGAAAGCGTGCGCCCCATCCCCTTGGTGCTCTTCGGCCGCTCGGGTTCGCGATAGGCGACGAGAGTGAGAACGAGCATGGCCACGCACCATACGGCCGACGCCATGAAAACGTACGACCAGCTGAAGTTGCCCTTGAGATAGCTCACGAGAATGGGGGAGAGGAAGGCGCCCAGGTTTATCATCCAGTAGTACACGCCGAATCCGAGCGAGCGATTGCCGTCGGTCGTCGTGCGCGTGATCGTGCCCGAGAGAATCGATTTGAAGACGCCGCTTCCGACGGCGATGAGGAGCAGCGTGAGGAAGATGACTCCGTAGCTGGTCGTATGTCCCGACGCGAAGTAGCCGACCGCGAGCACCGCGAACGCGAGCAGGAGAAAGCGCCTGTAGCCGTACCTCTCGGCGAGAGCTCCTCCGACAATCGGCATGACGTAGGTAAGCGTCAGCATTATCGACTGGAGAAAACCGACCGACGTCTCGCTGAATCCGAGGCCGCCGTCCTGCGTGCTCATTCTGAGGTATACGGCGAGCACCGACATCACGCCGTAGTAGGCGCCGCGTTCGAAGAGCTCCATGACGTTGGCAATCCAGAAGGTGCGCGGAAACGATCCTATGCCTTCACTGGAACGTTGTTCATCGGTCATGGCCGGCACATCCTTTCTAGGAGCGCTTCACATTATCAAATACCGCGCTCGGGCCGCCAGCCAATTCTTGGGATTTACATGAAATGGGGGAAGATGCGCCTCGCGCGCCGCTGCCGGCGCAGCAGGATCTTCCCCCTGCTCTTCGCTGTGCGTGCCGTCTATCGAGCGAACGAAAACTTGAGCCTGAAAGTCCCGATCTCGATCATGTCGCCGTTGTGCAGCTTCTTCTGGTGCACTTCCTTGCCGTTGAGCGTGAGGCCGTTCCTGCTGTTGAGATCCTCGAGCAGGAATCCTGCGTCCGTTCGCAGTATGGCGGCGTGCTCGTCCGAAACGAGGGAGTCATCGAGACAGATATCGCAGGCCAGATTCTTCCCGAGGATGGTTTTTCTCTTCTTGAGGGCGATCTCGAGTCCCGCAAAACAGCTGTTCGTGATCGTGAGCCGTGCATTTTTGCTCGCGACCTTCGCTTCCGCGAGACCGACCCCCGCGCCGCGATTTGATTTCTTAAAAGCCACTTTCGCACCTGCCCTGTATGCAGAAAGCCAATGGGTCCGGGTTCGCCCGGTTCCGAAAAGTCCTCTCACGCAAATTTCGTACCATATATGTGGGCTTTCGTCGGGGCGGTGTCGGGCGGGTCGCGGAGATTTGCTTGGAGAATGTCAGGCGCCTGCGGCGGGTGCGGCGCGGATGAATGTGTAGTCCGGTCCGTATCTCTCGCCCCGGCGCCGCCGGGGGCCAACATAATCCCCTCAACCGCCCTTGAGGTAGGTGACGTCGAGGCGGGGGCGCCGGTCGGCGGTCCCGTAT
>JAQTVX010000212.1 GCA_028706585.1 Candidatus Krumholzibacteriia bacterium
TCATGACATTGAATTTCATGATATCCTGGATCTTATCGACCTTCTCGATCTGTGCCTCGATGCAGACCGCCTTGACCGCAGCTTCCGCGTTGGCCGTGAGCGCCTTGCACTTCGGACAGCCGGTGCCCAGAATCTGTATCTTTCGCATGGCATCATCCTTTCAGAATGGAGTGCGATTCTTCTCGGAACGCCTGCTTCATACAATGGCCCCGAAGATCATGCCCGTGATCGTCGCCATGACGACTACGAGGCTCACGTATGTGAGGGTCTTCTTCGGTCCGATCATCGAGTTGATGACGAGCATGCTCGGGAGCGAAAGAGCCGGCCCGGCCAGCAGAAGCGCGAGCGCCGGTCCTTGCCCCATGCCGCTGTCGAGGAGCCCCCGCAGGATCGGCACCTCGGTCAGCGTGGCGAAATACATAAAGGCGCCGACGATGGACGCGAAGAAGCTCGTCCAGATGGGCCAGATCGCATCCAGCCACCCAAGATGGAAACCATCCGGCCTTCCCAGTATGTGGAGAAGAGCGTTCGGCGAATCCCCCACGAGCGCCTGAACCCAGCTGTTGGGAATAACCCCCGCGTCCGTGCTGTGAGGGCTTCCCAGGAAGAAGCCCGCCGCGAGGACGCCGCCCAGAAGCAGCGGCAATATCAGTTTCGCGAATCCCCACGTCTGACCGCGCCACTCCTTCAGCTCGGCCCCGCCAAAGAATGTCAGCGCTGCGAGGGCCGCCGATCCCGCCGCAAAAGCGGCGATCGGATACTGCGGCGCCGCCAATCCGATCACCGCGACGGCAATGGCGGCGAGGACAAGATACAGTGCTCTGACCTTGAACAACCTCCAGAGGCCGAATGCCAGCAGAATCGCGAAGGCGGCCGTAATTCTCCATTTCCAGGCGAACACCGCGGACCAAAGCCCCGCCGATTGCTGCGGTTTTGCCCAGTTGGCGAATACGAGAATGCCGATCATCGCGAGAAAATAGAGCGCCACCTGCCACAATGGTCGGGAACTCGCGGCATCCGCTTCGAGGTACGTGTCCTGGCTCGCGGTTCTGGCCCGTTCTTCCTTCAGAAAGATCAAGTGCATGAGGAGCCCGATGACCACACTGAATACGACCGCGCCCACCGCGCGCCCCACGCCGAGCTGCCAACCGAGCACGCGCGCCGTCAGCACTATGGCCAGGATATTGATGGCCGGCCCGGAATAGAGGAACGCGATTGCCGGCCCGAGCCCCGCCCCGCGCATGTAGATGCTGCCGAAGAGCGGCAGCACCGTGCACGAGCAGACCGCGAGAATGGTCCCGGACACCGATGCGACGCCGTAGGCGAGCGCCTTGTTCGCGCGGGCGCCGAAGTACTTCATGACGGAAGCCTGGCTGATGAAGACGCCGATGGCGCCGGCTATGAAGAACGCCGGGACCAGGCACAGCAGCACGTGCTCGCGGGCATACCACTTGATGAGGCGAAATGCCTCGAGGAGCGCGCCGTTAAATCGGGGATTTCCGATCGGCAGGTAGAAGCACGCGAGAAAGATCGCGATGACAAACGCGAGTTTTTGCCATTCACCTTTCCATTTCATGCGAGATCTCTCCTTGTTTCAGCCAGGGTCGCTGGATTGTGCCCCCGGTTTTCAACGCAAGAGCTGTGCGCTCGCCGCCGCATTCGACTTGAGAACCGCTTCGATGCAATTCATGAATTGCATGACACAGGGAACACGCAGACGGTAGAAGACCTGTTGTCCCCGCTTCTCATCATCGACGAGCCCTGCGTGCTTGAGCACGGTAAGATGCTTAGACACCGTTGAGAAATCCGCGCCGACCTGCTCTGCGAAACTGCACACGCAGCGTTCGCCCTTGCTCAGCTCCTGAATCATGAAGAGCCTCGTCGGATGCCCGAGCGCCTTGAAAACCTGGGCCTTGGCGTGGAGGAGCGCTTGATCTTTTGAAGTCATGGGATTCCTCCCTGATTAGTGCATACTTGGTCAAATTACCAAATGATTGAACGCCAGTCAAGCCCGAAATTGCCTCACGCTTGAAAGTGCGGCATGTGTGTCTGTATCCCCTAATCTGCCAATCCCACCTTGTTCAGGAGGAGCGCGAACCGGGGGTCGGACCGAAGGCTGTCGTAGAGCGGAAGTGTTTTGGCGTAGATCATCCAGCCATCCCGCTCCTCAATTGCCTCGTTCAGGTATTCGAATGCCTGGTTGCGTTCACCGAGACACATGTGAATCAGGGCCCGGTAACGCGACGGCACAAATCGCTCTTTCGCCATGTCGTTGAGGCGGCCGAGAAGCGCGAGTGCTTCCTCTCTCCTGCCTGACCCCGCAACCGCCCACCCGAGGTATCCGATGCCCAATGGGATTTCCCCCACGAGTGCGATGTACTTCTTGAAAGCCGCGATTGCCTCATCCCATCTGCCGCAGTAGCCGAGAGAGGAAGCGAGTAGCAAGTGGGCCTGCGAGAAGCCCGTATCCATCTCGAGGATCTTCTGGAATTGCTCGATGCTCTCGTCATACCTGCGGCTGAAAATGAGTACGACTCCCAAATGCCAATTCGTGAGGAGATTGATGGGATCGAGCTTCAGGGCCTGGCGGGCCTCATCCTCTGCTTCCGCCATTCTGCCGAGCACGGCGAGGAGGATAGCGTACCAGTAATGCGCGACGATGCTGTTCGAATTGAGCGCGAGGGCTCTCTTGAACTCCGCTTCCGCGGCAGCGAAGTCCCAGTCATGATATTCCTTGATCCAGCCGAGCGAGACATGAGCCTCGGCAAGCCTATCGTCGATCTCGAGCGCGCGCGCGACCGCTTCCTTCGCCTTTGGGTAGGCGACCCGCGGATCGAGCCACCCCCAATGCGCGAACTGACCATAGCAGTCGGCGATGCCGACATAGGGAAGCGCATAGAGCGGATCCTTCTCGATGGCCTGCTGGAAGAACTCGATCGCCTTGGACATTCCTGCCTGATACCGCCTGTAGTAGATGTAGCGGCCCCTGAGGTAGAGGTTGTACGCTTCCTCGTTTTCGGTGAACCGCCTCTCGAGCTTCGACCTGTCCTCGCGAAGGAGCTTCCCCTTGAGCTTCTCGACGATCGCGAGCGATATTTCGTCCTGGATCGCAAAGATGTCCTCGAGCTCCCGGTCGTATTTCTCGGACCAGAGGTGATACCCGTCGGCGACATCGATGAGCTGCGCCGTGATGCGCAGACGCGTCCCCGCCTTCCGCACGCTCCCCTCGAGGACCGATTCGACACCGAGCTGCTTGCCGACTCGCCGAACGTCGAGGCCCTTGTCCGTGAACTGGAACGCGGACGTGCGGGCCGCGACGCGTAGCCCCGCGATCTGGGCGAGGCCGTTGATGAGCTCCTCGGCGATCCCTTCGCAGAAATACTCCTCGTCGTGCGCGGGGCTCATGTCCGTGAACGGGAGAACGGCGATCGACGGGAGCTCTTTCGATTGCTGCATCGTGCGCTCTGCGGATGTCGGGGCCGGGGTGCCTTCGAGCTGTCGCATGTCCCGTATCAATTCTTCGACCGAGTCGCAGCGGTTTTCCGGGTCCTTCTCGAGGCATCTTTCGACGACGCGTTCGAGCGCACGCGGCACCTCCGGACGAACGCTCGTGACCGGCTGCGGCTCTTCATTGAGGATCGAGTAGATCACCGACTGGTCGTATTCGCCGCGGAAAGGAGACTCTCCCGCCAGCATTTCATAGAGAATCGCACCGAATGACCAGATGTCCGTTCGATGATCCATGGGGGCGCCGCGCGCCTGCTCGGGAGACATGTACGCCGCGGTCCCCAGTGTGAGGCCGGTCTTTGTAAGCTTCGTCTTGCCCGTGAGCTTCGCGAGTCCGAAGTCGACGATCTTCACGAGACCATCTTTTGTGATGAAGACATTCGCCGGCTTGATGTCACGGTGAATGATCTCCTGCTCGTGCGCTTTGGCGAGGCCCCGTGCCATCTGAACGGCGATATCGAGCGCCTCATCGAGCTTGAGCGGCCCGCGTTCGATCTTTGCCTTGAGCGATTCGCCTTCGTAGCAGGCCATGACGATGAACATCCGACCGTCATTCGTTTCGTCTATCTCGTGGATATTGCAGATGTTCGGGTGGTCGAGGGCCGAAGCCGCCTGCGCTTCCTGGATGAAGCGTTCCTTCGCCTCCGGATCGCGCGTAAGCTCCGGCGGCAGGAACTTGAGCGCCACGGTGCGGCCGAGCTTGGTATCCTCAGCCTTGTACACGACGCCCATGCCGCCCTCGCCGAGCTTCTCGAGGATCCGGTAGTGAGATATGGTCTTTCCGATCATTGTTCCCCCAGAGTATGGATATGGAATCCGCCGCTTCGGGTGCCCAGGCGGTCT
>JAQTVX010000213.1 GCA_028706585.1 Candidatus Krumholzibacteriia bacterium
CGTCTCGAGAAGCGGGCCATCGCGCCGCATGAGGCCGCGCGTCTCATCGTCGACCGCGAAACGGAAGCGAGCCAGGAACTGTACGCCCCGCATGATTCTGAGCGGATCCTCGAGAAAAGAATCAATGCGATTGACCCTTAGAAGCCGTTTCTCGAGGTCCCTCTTCCCTCCAAGGGGATCGATCAGGGCCAGATGCCTCAGGTGAAGCGCCATTGAGTTGATTGTGAAATCGCGTCTCTCGAGATCCTTTTCCACCGGAAGGTCGGGATCAAACCTCACGCTGAAATCCCGATGAGCGGGACCCGTCGAAAACTCCGTCCTCGGAAGCGAGATATCCACCGTCCGCTCCGACGAAGGCGTGAACTTCACAACGCCGAACGATTTACCGACGAGATCGAGCGATCCGTAACCGTCGAGCCTCGAGACGAGGTCGTCGATCGCGATCCCGGTTGCGAGGTAATCGGCATCGATCGTTTCGACGCTGCTCCCGAGGAGCATGTCACGAACCGTTCCTCCAACGAGATACAGATCGCATGCATCGAGAAGCGTCTTCTCCCATGCATGCAGTCCGCGGCCGAGTTCGAGCTTTCCCCGAGATTTCATATCATGAAGCTCTCGCCGTTCCCCCGCTTCCAGCAAACGCGCCGATCAGTACGTGTATCTGTCGAGTCTATTCGAATGCCGGGGACCGGAATCGAACCGGTATGAAGCAGAGCTTCAGCGGATTTTAAGTCCGCTGCGTCTACCAGTTCCGCCACCCCGGCATTCATCGCCTTCGAAAAACCTTCTGTGCAGTCGGCTCCAAACGCGATAATAGCCGGCTGATGCCGTTTCGCCCCATCCGGCTCTTATCATATTGCTAACGGAAGCTCGGCGCAAGCCATGAAACAAGGAAGGCTTCTTGGGTCCATCCCGCGGCCTAACAATAGCTGGAGGCGGCAACCGGATTCGAACCGGTGAGTAACGGTTTTGCAGACCGTCGCCTTACCACTTGGCTATGCCGCCTCAATAAATAATGGAGCGGGAAACGGGACTTGAACCCGCGACATCAACCTTGGCAAGGTTGCGCTCTACCAACTGAGCTATTCCCGCCCCTCTTCAATTGTCGAACTATAAGTATAGAAAGCGGGTTTCTACTTTGTCAACCCCATTCCAACGCGGCTTCGGACCCGATCGTACATCGCAATGTATTTCTCGGCGGAGCGGCGCCATGAATGATCCTCTTTCATGATCCGCTTGCGAGTTTTTCGAAGCGCCGCCTTATTCCGATAGAATGCGACTGCGCGTTTCACCGCTTCCAGAAGAGCGTCGGACGTGTACTCGCTGAAAATGATCCCGTTTCCCGAAGCGTCCCCGCCACCCAGGTCCGAAATCGTATCCAGGAGCCCACCGGTCGCTCTGACGATAGGAATCGTGCCGTAGCGAAGGCTGTACATCTGATTCAATCCGCACGGTTCGTAGCGTGACGGCATGAGGAAGAAGTCGCTCCCCGCCTCGATGAGATGAGCGAGCTTATCGTTGAACTCGAGCTTGATGCCGAACTGCTTCGGATATTTCTTGGCCAGGCTCCAGAACAGCTCGTGGTATTTCTCCTGGCCCGTTCCGAGAATTACGAGAGATGGGCCGAGAGCCATGATCGCGTCAAAAGCCTCGGCGAGAATGTCGAACCCTTTCTGATCCACGAGGCGCGAAACCATCCCTATCACCGGCCCGGCGTTCGTTTGCGGCAGGGCAAACGACTTGAGCAGTTCCACACGATCCAGATTCTTGCCATCGATCTCCGCCGGGCTGAACCCATGCGGGATGAGCGCATCCTTCTCCGGATCCCACGCATTCATATCTATGCCGTTCACTATGCCCACCAGATCATCCCTGCGCGAACGGAGCACGCCTTCGAGACCGTATCCATATTCATCGGTGCTGGTGATCTCCTCCGCATAGGTCTTGCTCACCGTGCTGATAACGTGCGAGTACGAGACGGCGATCTTCATCACATTGACCCTTCCCCAGAACTCGAACGGGCTCATGGGGATGAAGAGCGACGGGCTCAGTCCCGCCTTTCCAAGAAAATCGCGGTCGAATATACCCTGGTATGCGAGGTTGTGAATGCTGAAAACCGTCCCGGAGGCCGCGAAATGCGGATTCTCCGACTCCTCCAGGCTCACGTACGCGGGGATCAGCCCCGAATGGAAGTCGTTGCAGTGGATGATGTCGGGATGCAGGTCGAGCGCATTTATGGCAGAGATGACCGCGCGATTGAAGAAAATCGTCCGTTCATCCTCGTCTGGAAACGCCCGTCCTGTTTCCGGAACCGTATAGATCCCCTTGCGCGCGTAGAAACGCTCATTTTCGATGAAGTAGACCTTCACGCGCGTCCCCGGCTTGTGGCACGAATGAAGACGGAACGGCTCGGTGTTTCCCCCGATCCGCGCCCCAAGCTCGGCGCGACCGGCCTCGGGCCTTATGCCGAACCTGCCGCGATCGATCGAGGAGTATAGTGGAGTGAACACACTTACCAAAGCGCCGAGCTTCTCGAGCTCATCCGGCAGCGCTCCCATGACGTCGGCCAACCCGCCCACTTTAGAAAATGGAACGATCTCCGTCGTCACGAGAACGAGTCTTAGCTCTTTCCTCGCCATACTGCTGACCTTCTTTTTCAAGCTCTATTTCCCTGATCGGCTCCGTGATTGCGGAGCGCTTCCGCCGCGTCTTCCGGAGGCGTCGGATTAATGTAGAAACCGCTTCCCCATTCGAAGCCGGCGACACGCGTGAGCTTCGGGATGACCTCGATGTGCCAGTGATAGTAATCGAGATCAGGCGTCTTGCAGGGCGCCGTGTGGATGATGAAGTTGAAGGGCGGGACATCAAGGACTTCATCGATCCTCTTGAGAATCATCTTCATCATCTGCGCAAGCTGCGGGAACCACTCGGAAACGGTCCTCTCGAAACCCGATACGTGCTTGATCGGCAGTATCCACGTTTCGAATGGAAACCTCGCCGCAAACGGCGCAATGGCGATGAAGAAATCGTTCATGAAGATGATGCGCTTCTTGGTCTCGACCTCCTGTTTGATGATGTCGCAGAAGATGCATCGCTCCTTGAGCTTGTAATGGAACTGTGCACCGTCGAGTTCCTCCACCGCGCGCTTGGGAATGATCGGGGTCGCGATGAGCTGTATATGCGAATGCTCAAGCGAAGCGCCGGCCTCTTCTCCGCGGTTCTTGAACACTAGAATATACTTGAAGCGCGTATCCTTGTTGAGATCGATGCAACGATCACGAATCGCCCAGAATATGCTTTCCACATGATCGTTAGGAAGATCGGCGAGCTGCATGAGATGCTGGGGTGATTCAATGAGAACTTCGTGCGCTCCGACGCCGCGCATGACGTCGTATATGCCGTCCGCGCGCTTGTCGAGATCGCCTTCGATCTGAAGAGCCGGGAATTTGTTGGGAACGACCCGCACCTTCCACCCCCGCGAATTGGGGGCCGATTGTGGACTTCGATAGGCGAGCACCTCTGGAGGCGTCTTATCCTCGTTCCCATCGCAAAATGGACAGAACCCACCCTGCGCCGGGCGTTTCTCCATCTTGTATTCGATGGGACGCTTCCCTCGCTCGGTGGAGATGATCACCCATCGTCCCGTGATCACGTCTTTGCGCAACTCCGGCATCTCGGGCTCTGCTCCTTTCCCCCTGCGAGCATCCGCTATTTCCGGATGGTGGTTCGAACGATCCAGCTGCCGGGGTACGTCTTCGCGAGCTTCAGCATGGCCTGAGCCGCGTCCTTTCGCTCCGCGAAATCGCCCGCGCGCACCTTGTAGAGGCCCTCCTCATACTCGATATATGTCGCGAGTCCCGTTCCGGCAGCGGCGCTCATCTTGATCTTCTCCGCGGCGGCGCGATCCCCCGACGCGAAAACCTGGATACGATAGCCGATGCTGTATAGCTGCTTTGGCGCTTCCTCCGTCGCAATATCCTGCTCACCGACAGTATCGGGTTTGACCGGCGCAAGATTCTCGATCAGCTGCGCCGGCTTCTGGGGAGTCTTCTCGGGCATCTCCTCTTCGACATCGTAGGACTTTGAACTCACGCCCGCCGTGTCAGGGACTGTCCCTGTGCCCTCATGAGAAGCGGCGTGCGCCGCGCCGCCGGCCGGCGCCTGAGCTACACCGGCCATGTGCCGCGGAGCACAGCACACACTGAGGAAAAGTACGATGATCCCTCCGGCACACATGATCCCGACTGGCCCGGCTACGAAACGCGTTCTCAAAATGACCTCCCCGAATAGTGCACGCGACGTGCCCAATTCCGCCCTACCTAA
>JAQTVX010000214.1 GCA_028706585.1 Candidatus Krumholzibacteriia bacterium
GTGGGCGGAGGCACCGTTCCGGTCGGACAGATAAGCGTGTTCAGCGGGCGCGGCACGCGCGTCGACGGCAGGCATCTGCTGGACATCGTCTCACCGGGCAACTACGACGTATATTCGACGCATTCCTCTCAGGACGGCTCCGGCTATCCGGTCGGAAGCTACAGGCAGTTCAGCGGCACCAGCGCCGCGGGGCCTCACGTGGCGGCGGCTTGCGCCCTCGTCAGTCAGAAGTATCCATCGGCGAGCATGGAAGACGTCGCCTACCTCATCACGTCGCACGCGGGGACCGACGCCTATACCGGCTCGGTCTACAACGACACATGGGGATGGGGAAAGCTGCGGATTCTCAATGCGGTGGGCGTTCCGACGAGCGTCGACGATATGGCCAATGGCGCCGTTCCTCCGCGCGTCCTCCTGGACCAGAACTACCCGAACCCATTCAACCCGACGACGTGGATTCCGTTCTTTCTGACTTCGGACGGTCCCGCGAGCATCAAGATCTACGACGTCCGCGGCGGGCTCGTAAAGGTCCTCACAGACAAGAAGATGTCGAAGGGGGCTCACAGCGTGCGGTGGAACGGGGACGATGGAAAGGGCCGGAACGCGGCATCGGGCGTCTATTTCTGCGTTCTCAAATCTGCCGACGGCACGCAGGCGAGGAAACTCGTGCTGCTGCGCTGACCGTACATGGGGAGGTCGATCTTCGCGTCCACCGAGGATTTCATGAATGCTTCGGGCCATACCACCCTCAGTTGCAGCCTCGTATGCGTGAACGACTCTCACGCGGAACGGTATCCGTCAGAGCCTCCTTTTCATCCTGATGCGGCTTACCATGAATATAAGGGGGCCATCGGTCCGCCCAATCCTGTATACGCCGCAGTGCGCGATACTCTTCGACTGATGAAGCTCGATCCCGAGAACGAAGGAACCGATCGTTGGAATCCTCTGAGAACGATCGTTCGTCCGGGAGATCGTGTCGTTATCAAGCCCAATCTCCTGTCTCATCGCCATAAGGATCGCCACGGCGATTGGAAATGCGTCATAACACATGGATCCGTCATCCGGGCCGTGCTTGATTATGTGATGCTCGCCCTCAAAGGTCGGGGCGAAGTCTGGATCACGGACGGTCCGCAATTCGACGCGGACTGGAGCGCAATCGTCTCAATGACCGGGCTCGATCGCATCCTGGAATACGGAAAATCCTTCTACGGAAATGTTCCCGTGCATGTGCTCGACCTGCGACCCGAATGGTGGCCGGACGTCAGAGAAGGAGTCATAGGCAAACGGGAGAACCTTCGCGGCGACCCCGCCGGCTCACAGACAATCGATGTCGGGCCTTGGAGCGCGCTCGGCATTCTGCCCGACGAGAAATCGTTCCACGGTTCGGACTACGACGAGGAGGAGACAAACCGCTATCACAGGCACGGCGCACACGAGTACCTCCTCTCCAGAACCTGCACCTGCGCCGACGTGATCATCAACATTCCCAAGCTGAAAACTCACAAGAAGGTCGGGGCGACTCTCTGTCTCAAGAATATCGTCGGCATCAATACGGGAAGAAACAGGCTTCCGCATTACATCAACGGGGTTCCGCGCGACCATGGAGACGAGTTCCCGGATCCGACTCCCGGCAGGGCCCTGGAACAGACCTGGATCAGAAGATTCGAGAGGGGCATGCTGAAGCATCCGGGAATCGTGGCTCCTCTGTTTCGCGCATCGAAGAGAATGGGCAAATACCTTTTCGGGGACACCCGCCACGTGATCCGCAACGGAAACTGGCACGGAAACGACACCTGCTGGCGGATGGTTCACGACATCAACGCATGCCTGCTGTATTCCGACGGCGAGCATTTTCCGGTACAGCACCCCAGGCGCTATCTCGGTATTGTGGACGGCATCATCGGAGGAGAAGGAAACGGACCGGAAGCCCCGGAGCCGGTCAAGGCCGGTTTCATCATCGCGGGGCTCAATCCCGTCGCCGTGGACTCCGTTTCGGCATGGATCATGGGTTTCGATCCCCTTAAACTCGCCATGATTCGAAATGCCTTCGACCGGCACGATCTGCCTCTCGCCGGCTTCGCGTACGACGACATCCGGGTTGTCAGCAACAATCCCGATCTTGGCGGGGCATTACGGCGGCTCGATCCTGCGCGATCATTGAAGCTGAAACCTCATTTCGGCTGGAGCGGCCATATCGAGCTCGAGCCCTAGGAAGGCAGCAGCCCGGACACCCTCGTTATCAGGATATCATTCACTATTGCCTTTTCCGAGAAGTCCCTGGATACCGCGAACGCTTTGGCCGCCATCGATTCGTAAAGATCCCCATCAACGGCGATCCGGCGCAGCGCCTCCCTTATCCGGGCAGGGGCCCGAGCGGGAACGAGGATCCCCGTCGAGCCGTCCTCGACCATTTCGGGGATATCTTTCCAGCTGGAGGCAATAACCGGCACGCCGGCCGCGAATGCCTGCAAGATCACGGCCGGGTATCCTTCCCCCGGATGGTACGACGGCAGCAGAAGAACATCGTACGCGCCGATCGTTTCTACGACGCTGTCCGGCTCCACAATGCCGCGGTACGCGCAGTTGCCGTCGCCGGAAAGTGCCGTCACGAAGGCATCGTGGTCGCGGTCGACGATCGGACCGAAGAAATCGCATGTGATACCTTCTTGTCCGCGTAGTGCTTCGATGATGTCAAATACGCCCTTCTCCCGCTTGATCTGTCCCACGAAGACACATGCACCGGCGAACCGCTTCTTTCGGTATTCGGGGCGAAACGCCTCGTCGGGGAGGAAGTTCGGAAAATGCACGACGCGCGCAGCATCCATTCCGGCGTCGTTGACAAGTTCTTCGGCCAACCTCCGCGTTTGGGGAAATATGAATGCCGCTCTATTCAGCAGTGACATCGTGAGGCTCTTCCTGAGCGGCTCCATTGCTCCGATTCGCTCGCCGAGCATCGCGCCGAAGGGTTTGATGACGATCGGCTTGCGCATGACGCGAGACAGCAGAATGACGGGAAGCCCCATCGTGCAGATGAATCGGCAATTGGCCAGGAGCAGAACAAGGCGGACCCGCGGCAGCTTCCGCATCACCCGGATCATGATCCTGATCCCGCGGAGAACATCTGCAACGGAGTGCTTCTCGTCGGCCACTCTCACCCGGTCGCCCGCGGATGTATTGACGTGCTCCACTTCGATTCCTGATCGGCTCCAGTATTCGCTTCTCAGGATATTCAGCGTTGGGATGGTATCCCCACCGATCGGTGGCGGAAAGGGGCCGATAAGAAGAACTCGTTTCTGTTTCATGCGATGATCCCGAGATCAAACATCACGGCCTGCGGGAGGGACAGTCTCATGACATGTCCTCGCCCCTGCCGCGATTCTATATGAGATAGCTGCCGGCGTCAAAACGGAAGAATGCCGTCTCCGCCACGGTTCGAATTCTTCGCGACAGCGTTAACGAGGCGGCGCGGCGACCGAGCCGGGACCGTGCTTTCAATTCCGTTGCGGCATCTCGGAGATGAACTCGAGGAATTTTGCCCCTTGCCGGGGAATCGATTCAACGAAATGCACGCGATGTTCGATTGCGCTCCCGTAATAGCGCGGAACACAATCGCTAAAGAAGCGTTCGACACTTCGCATCTCGGTCGAATCGAGCTCGATTCCCGGCACAACGTAGAAGTCGAGCCGACCAACCTCCCTCTGAATCGCCTGACACTGTGCGATGAGATTTCCGAACGAACCGAGGGACTTCATTATCAAGTCGATTGCCACGCTCGGAAACGCCGTATCCCCTTTGCCGTATATCCTGGCCCCTACGCGGCCGACGATCTCATCTATGACGAGCCCTTTCCTCCCGCACCTGCAGGAGAACCCCGCCCTGAGCTTCACACGATCACCGAGCCGATATCTTATGAAGGGGAACGAGTACGACAGGAGGTTTGTCACGACGATCTCATCGTTCTCGACCTCGACGAGCACATGCTCCATATTGACGTGGATGCTCCCCTCCGGACACTCGAACGCGATGATTCCGATCTCGGAAGCTCCGTACTCGTTGGTGATCGGCCTTCCGAATGCCCGGCGCGCCGCATCCTGGTAATGGGCGTATATCTTTTCGGACGTCCCCTTGACGAGCTTCAGCCCCTTCAGCGGCTCATCCCCATGCTTCTCATTGACGTATCGCGCGAACTCGTAGAGTTGGTGAGAATAGCCGGCGAAATATTCCGCTCCCCTCAGCCGCCGATAGAAATCCTCGAGAGTCGCCGCAGAAAGATCGAAGCTCCGCTGGCGAAACCGATTCAGAAGGAAA
>JAQTVX010000215.1 GCA_028706585.1 Candidatus Krumholzibacteriia bacterium
CCGGCGACCGCCTAGATCTACGCGACGCCGACTTCGTATATCTTCTTGATGCCCTTGGCCTGTATCAGCATTCTCCGATTCCCCCCGCCGCTTGCTAGCGGTATATCTTCTTTCCCGTCGCCACGGCTAGATCGGCCTTTGCGATGAGAAAGTCACACTTGGCTTCGATCACATCGGCTTTCGCCTGGGTGAGGGCAACCTGCGCGTCGATCGTCTCGAGCATCGTCCCCGCCCCGACGCGGTAACGCTCCTCGGCGAGCCGCAGATCCTCATTCGCCTGCTCGACCGTTTCGCCGGCTACCGCCATGCGCTCGCGCGCCTGGTTTATCGTGATAATGAGCGATTTGACCTGCTTCGCAGCATCGAGCTTCGCCTTCTCGAGGCTGTACTCTGCGATCCTGCCCTCCGCTTTGGCCGTTCTCACATCCGAGCTCGTCTGGAAGCGGTCGAAAATATTGAGGCTCAGGTATCCCACGATGCTCCAGCCATATTCGTTGTCGAAGAAGTTCAGATTGTCCGCCATTTTGCGGTCGTTCCAGTCGTAGCTGAACCTGACGCCGAGCGACGGGAACCATCCGCTTCGAGCGGCAGAGGCGGAGGCGTGAGTCGATTTGATGCCGTATTCAAGGCTCTTGAGGTCCGAGCGGCTCGCCATTGCCTGCTCCACCTCGGCCCCGGAATCGAGCTCCGTGAACTCGATCGTCATCGTCGTATCGACATCGATCGCCTCGCTTCCCTGCGCGTTGAGCAATACCGACAGATCCTCCCTGGCGAGCTCCAGCGCGTTCGCCGCCTGGATCTTTGCGAGGCGCGTGTTCGAGAAACGCACGCTGGCCTTGAGCACGTCCGCCCGGGTGGCGGAGCCCACCTGAAGGAGGGCCTCGGTGCGCTCGAGATTCTTCTTCGCCGACTCGGAGCTCTCCTCTTGCACCTTGAGGAGCATCTTGTTGCGGACAAGATCGTAATACGCGCGGATGACGCTGGCGGCGATGACATCCTTGCGGTATCTGAGCTGCTCGCGTACGCCGTCGCGGTTGGACGACGCCGCGCGAATGCGGTTCACGTTCCCCCCGCAGTCGAAAAGCTGCACGCTGGAGGAAATGTTGAACGCATAGCTTTCGTAGTCGAATCCGTCCTCCTGGATCGGCCGCCCCGACGCGTCGTACTGCACCGACGAAGGTCCGTAGTACTGATGCCCGGTGGCAAAGTAGACGGAGAGATCGGGAAGCAGCGTGCCGTAGGACGACAGAAGGCTGCTCTCGGCCTTGCGATAGTTTTCTCCCGCGATCGCGATATCGGGGTTATTCTTCTGCGCGATCGAGATGCATTGCTCGAGGCTGTAAACGGTTCCCTCCGCCGCGCATGGCGCATTCATCGCCAGATTCGCGCTCGCCAGAACGGCGATTGCCGAGCCTAGCGCGACGAAACGGCCTTTCCTCTCATGCATTACGTGTACCTTCCCTCTGCATAGGATTTCTTCGTGTCTTCATGCCGCCAGCATATGTGTTCATACGCTGCAACGCCGCTCTGGGTTTCAAATAATAGCGGTTGTCCCGGCGCGGATCATCCCCATTGTGGCACTTTTTCCGCGTCCGCTCCAGCGGGAAAAAGCACCCGCACGAAAAATGCCCGGCCTGAAGGCCGGGCATTCCATAGTCGTCTCACACTGGCGCTGCCGCATCTAGTGGAGCTTGAACCTGATCGGAATCGCAACGCGCGCCTTGACTGCCACCGTGCGCTGCTTGGCCGGTTTGAACATGAATTGCCTCGCGGCGTCCTGGGCCGACTTGACCATGGCAGGGGTCACGTCAGATTGTATAACGTCGACCGCCATCACCTTTCCATCATCCCCCACCAGCACGTTGAGAAGCACCGTTCCCTCGATCCCGGCCTGGCGGGCGAGATCAGGATACTTGGGATTCACGAACTTGATGAGCACCGGCGCCTCGTCAAATGCGTAGAATTCCTGGGCCTGCTCGGACGGAGGAGGCGGCGGAGGCGGCAGTGCGGATAGATCCGTAAAGCTGGTGGGCGCGATATCCCCGGCGTCCGCGTCGGCTTCCTCATCCGAAGCCGCCTCGATGGGCACCACGGGAGCGGCGACTTCCTTGGGCGGCGGCGGCAGCTCGAACGACGTCGGCAGCTCGACCGCCTCGAGGTACTGCTCCCGCAATACGAACGGCTTGTACGTGATCTTCGGTGTCAGCGCGACCATCAGCACATGGAACGTGATCGCCGCGATAAACGCGTTCCACATGTACCTGCTGTAACCTTCTTTGAACTTTACATTTGCAGTAGCTTGAAGCGCCACGCCGTTTTCCCTTTCAGGCTATTTTTCTTCCTCGTAGAGCGATGTGAACGAGACATTGACCGCGTTGGCTTCCTTCAACTGGTCCATGATGTCGGAGACGAGCTTGTACTTCGTACGGGTGTCCACGTTGAGCGCGACGATGATGCCGCGGTTCTCTTCGAGCCTGCTCGCGATGATTCCCTGTATCGAGTTGAGCTGTATGAGTTTGTCGTTGATGCTGAGACGGTTTCCCCGGTCGGCCCAGATGTGCACGATCTCCTGGCGCTGCGTATCGGTGCCGCTCCTCGCCTTCGGCAGACTGATGGGCAGCCCCTCCTCCATCTTGAAGATGCTCGTCACCATGAAGAAGAGGAGCAGGTTGAAGATGATGTCCGACATCGAGGCAGTCGAGATCACGGCCTCGACGCGCACCTTCGGGGCGATCTTCGTCACGTCGTTTGTCCTCCTCAGGCTCCCGATCCCGGCGGCGCAGTGGTCCTCAGAGAAATACGAGTCGCCTTCGCGAGCCGAAGCTCGTCGAGAACGTCGACCATAACGCCGTAGTTGGCGTCGGGGTGCGTCTCGATCACTATCACGAGCTTGTCATTCAATAGGAGTTTTTCTTCCACGAGCGGCTTGATCCGATTGAGCGGGATCGGACCCGTATCCTTGGTCACGATCGTTCCATCCGCCTTGATATCGATATGAAACACGGCTTCCTGCTTGAGCTTGACCGTCTTCGACGTTTTTCCCGGCAGCGTCATCGGAAGCCCCTTCTCAACCGCGAGCGTCGTCGTGACCAGGAAGTAGATCAGAAGCAAGAAAATGATGTCGGACAGCGTCGATGCCGGAATGGTCGGCTCGGCTTTGGTTCTCTTCTTCGCGATCATCTTCCTTCTCCCGGTTTCTTACTTCTTGCTGATCTGTACGAGCTCGTTCACGAGGTTCGCCGAGGACTCTTCCATCTCGAGCACGAACCGGTCGATCATACCGATGCAGTAAGCGTGACCCATCGTACAGGGAATTGCGATACAGAGTCCCGCGATCGTGGTGATCAGCGCCTCTTCGATACCGGAGGCTACGATCTTCGCGCTCACCTGCTCCGCGGCTGCGATAGCGGCGAACGCGTTCATCATTCCCGACACCGTCCCGAGGAACCCGAACATCGGCGCCAGTGTCGAGACGGTGGCGATGACGACGAGACCGCGCTCGAGGAACGAAACCTCGATGGCGCCCGCCGTTTCGATTGCTTCTTTCACTGCCTCCGTTCCGTAGTTGGCGCGCATGAGCCCCGCATGCAGCACCGAAGCGATAGGACCGCGCGTGCTCTCGCATACCTTGAGAGCCGCATCGACGCCTTCGCCCTGGAGCGCTTTCAGCACTTCGTCCATGAGCTTCTTCGTGTCGACCCGCGCCCGGTTGAGCGTGTATATCCGCTCGATGATGAACACCGCTCCGGCTATGGAGCAACCGAGGAGCGGATGCATGAACACGCCGCCCCTGATGTAAAAATCGCCGAGGCCGCTGTAGCGGATCTTGTAGACCCAGCCCAGCCGCGCGTGCTCCTTCATGTCGTCGATTTTCCTCATGACGCTCATCGAATCGGCCTTCGCCATGCCCAGCGAATCGCTGCCCCCCACGGAGGTCCCCGTTGCGGATGACGCCGTTGCAGGCGGGGTCCCCTGCGAATTCGCGGTGGCCATCGCGAAGCACAGGATAACGGCGAGGATCATGAGAATTAGTACGCCTGACGTCGAACGGTTCTTCTGTACCATACCACGCGCTCCTCCTGCGTCTGTTTGCGGTTTATTGAATAATCTATAAATTAGGGGGATCATCCGCACGCGACACGCGCCAGATTCCTGCGAAGAGCGGAAATGATCCTCAATGCTCCCAATCCCAAGAACACCGGGCCATTATCGTGTGCAAAATAATCCATGCGTAGCCCCTTGTCAACCCAAAAATTGCCGCGTCTCGCTCACGCATTGCTC
>JAQTVX010000216.1 GCA_028706585.1 Candidatus Krumholzibacteriia bacterium
CGAAACGCTCATCGAGCGTCTCGGGCTCGTTCAGAGCGTCGTGATGGCGAAGGCTGCAGATGGAAAGGGGCGTCTCTTCCAGTGGTTCATCGGAAGCGCCTTGCTCGCCGATGGCGGGGTCTTGGAGAAGAGCGTATGTGATGCATTCGACGTCGATTGGCCAGTTTTCTATTTTGATCTGTGCATCGACGCCTTGCCACCGGCTGGCGGCGCATGGCCCAAATACAGTCAGATTACTCCGTATCCCGCGGTGAAACGGGACCTATGCATCGTTGTGGACGAGAATGTGCAATTCGACGAGCTTAGAAATATTATCACTAAGCAAGCCCAATATCTTGATTCTATTCGACTTTTCGATTACTATGAGGGTAGGCCGCTCGGGGAGGGGAAAAGAAGCTATACGTTTAGGCTCAGCTTCAGATCACCCGAGGGCACTCTCGACAGCATAACTGTGGATAAGGACGTTCAGCGGGTGCTTGGCGCGCTGCAGAGGGAACTGGGAGCGGTCCTGCGCTCGGAATAGGGGAGGATGGCAATGGCTGGCAGCGGGATCATCAATCTGGATATGCTAGAGGAGAAGATCACAAAGGCGGCCGAGCACATTGCCCGGCTGAAGGAGGAAAATTCCAGACTGGAGCGGATCAATAAAGAGTTGAAAGAAAAATTCGATTCGTTGTATATTAAGAATGAAGAGTTGACGAGGGAGCTCGAAATCTTACGGACTGAAGGACAACAGAGAGGAGATTTCGATAAAACGAGAGAGGAGATAAAAGGAAAGGTTGAGGAGATGCTGGCGAAGCTGGATCAGCTCGATATCTGATCGATAGCCGGTTGAACAAGGTGGCTTCCAGGGTTGAGGTGGGAAAAGGTCGGTTCAACGTTGATTTTGAAAGGTAACCAGATGACCGAAAAGAACACTGAAAAAGTGGAGATTTTTGGTCAAGAGTATAAAATCAAGGGAGTGGGTAACCCTCAATATATACACAAGATAGCAGGGTATGTCGACCAGAAGATGAGGGAAATAGCCCATTCGAGCGGCATTATGTCGCAGTCGCGAATCGCCATATTAGCTGCTCTCAATATTACTGATGAGCTCTGCCAGGAGCGCGAGGAACGAGAGAAGCTTCAGACAGAGCTCGAGGGCAAGGCGGCTCGTTTGGGCGAGCTCCTTGATAGCAAGATCAGCGTGGAACGATAATCCTCCCTCACCGGGTTTTGGCAGAGAATAAAGAGTGTGGGCGAGGATATGCAGGGTCGATACTCGGTGAATAATTCCCTACCGTGCTCGTGATGGAGAAGTAAATTTTGAGCCAACACCTTTAGCCCGGAAGCCTTATATCTGGCCGTGGATGCCACGCCCGTAAAACCGGGATCGCAGAAGCAGCCATGCGGGTTTCCACCTTGTTGTTGGGGCTTCAAAGGCGACTTAGCCACACGGCACAGCGTGGGGAATTTCAATATCGCATAGCCACGCTCCGGCATCTCCAGAACAATCGGATAAACAATTTCTCATATGTCAATGTGATCGCAGCTACGCCGAATCGTTGATTCAAGTCACGTGGAGGTGAGCGATCCCGATCGAGCATCGGGTGAAAGATTATGCAAGGAGTATTCTTTTATACATCGGCCGGCATCCTGGTTCTTTTCATCGGCCTCGTTGCTGGATGGTTCGTAAACAAGAAGGTATCGGAGAGCCATCTCAAGCACACGAGGAAGCTCGCAGAGAACATCATCGCGGAAGCGCAGCGGGAAGCTGAAACGCAGAAGAAGGCCGCGATTCTTGAGGCGAAGGACGAATGGTATCAGGCGAAGCTCCGGTTCGAGAAGGAAACGCAGGAAGCTCGCCAGGAAATCAAGAAGCAGGAGCGGCGCCTGGAGGAGAAGGAGCAGAACATCAACCGCAAGGTCGACTACCTGGAGAATCGCGAGCAGGAGATCGCCGATAAGCAGAAGCTCTTCGACGGGAAGCTCCAGGCGGTCGCCGAGAAGCAGGAGGATCTCAACCGCGTTCTCCGCATGCAAAACGACAAGCTCGAGAAGATCGCAGGCATGAGCTCGGAGGAGGCGAAGAAGCTCCTCATCTTGAATCTGGAGAACGAAGCGCGTCATGAGGCGGCAAAGAAGATCCGTGACATACGCGAAGAGGCGGAGCGAAACTCCATAAAGGAGAGTCGCGAGATTCTCACGCTTGCGATCGAGAGGTGCGCGGCTGATCACGTCGTCGAGTCGACCGTATCGGTGGTCGATCTTCCGAGCGATGAGATGAAAGGTCGCATCATCGGCCGCGAGGGACGCAATATCAGGGCATTCGAGAACGCAACAGGCATCGACGTCATTATCGACGATACGCCGGAGGCCGTGATCCTTTCCGGATTCGATCCCATCAGACGCGAGGTGGCGAGGCTTTCCCTCGAGAAGCTTGTTAAGGACGGGCGCATTCATCCTGGGCGCATTGAGGAGATAGTCGAGAAAACGCGCAAAGAGCTTCTCGAGGAAATAAGGGAGACGGGGGAACAAACGTGCCTTGAACTCAACATCCACGGGTTGCATCCCGAGCTCGTCAAGCTTCTCGGCCGTTTGAAGTACCGGACGTCGTACGGACAGAATGTTCTGCAGCATTCTAAGGAGGTTGCGTATCTTTCGAGCCTGCTCGCGGGCGAGCTCGGGGCCGATACCACAATCGCCAAGCGCGCCGGACTGTTGCATGATATCGGCAAGGCGGCCGACCACGAGATGGAGGGGGGCCACGCGACGATCGGGGGAGACCTCGTCAAGCGGTACGGGGAAAACGAGAAGATCGTGAACGCCGTGGCGGCGCACCACGAGGACGTAGAGGCCACCTCGATGCTCACGCACCTCGTCTCCGCCGCGGACGCCATTTCCGGTGCGCGTCCCGGAGCCAGGCGCGAAACACTGGAGAACTACATACGCCGCCTCGAGAAGCTTGAGAAGATCGCGGATGCCTTCGAGGGCGTCGAGAAATCCTATGCGATTCAGGCTGGGCGCGAGATCAGAATTCTCGTCAACTTCAAGAAGATAGACGATTCTCAGGCAACGGATCTATGCTCCGAGATCGCGCGAAAGATCGAAGGGGACATGGAATATCCGGGGCAGATAAAAGTGGTCGTCGTACGGGAGACGAGAGCGGTCGACTACGCGCGCTGATTGCCAAGGAACATATGCGGGTTCTGTTCATCGGAGACATCATATCGAAAGTCGGCAGAAAAGCGCTCGCGGGCGGACTCCGCGGGCTAAGGGATCGTTTCTCGATCGATCTCTGCATCGGCAACGTGGAGAACGCAGCCGGCATATTCGGCGTGACCCAGAAAGTCATCGATGAAATCACTTCGTCCGGCGTCGACATCATGACAAGCGGCAATCACATCTGGGACAAGCGCGAGGGCGTAGCGCTTCTGGATTCGAGGAACGACATACTGCGCCCGGCGAACTATCCGCCTGGAGTGTCCGGCAAGGGTTTCACTGTGCGGGAGATCGACAGAACCCCCGTGTCCGTCATCAATCTTCAGGGAAGAACATTCATGATTCCGATCGATTGCCCCTTCCGGAGCGCGGATGCCGTTCTTTCCGAGATTCCGCCGGGTGTTAAGATAATACTGGTGGATTTCCACGCTGAGGCGACGAGCGAAAAGCAGGCACTCGGGGCCTATCTGGATGGACGCGTCAGCGCTATCGTCGGGACTCACACGCACGTTCAGACAGCCGATGAGCGGGTACTGCCTAACGGCACGGCATTCATAACGGATGTCGGAATGGTCGGTTCTATTGACTCCGTGATCGGCGTCAAGAAGGAGCAGGTGATCGAGCGATTCGTGCGAGGCATCCCCGTTCGCTTCGAAGTGGCATCCGGCGCCGCGTGCATCTCGGGCCTGATGGTAGACGTCGACGAAGCGACGGGACGAGCGCGCGAAGTGATCAGGGTTCAGGAGAGAATCGAGATTCGCGAGGAGCAATGATGAGCGGCGAACGAGACAGGCGCGTGGATGGGAAGGCCGTCGCGGAGGAGATCCTCTCCGAGGTGGCCCAGCAGACCGCGGATTTTGCGAGACGTATGCGTCAGCCGTTTATCACGGTTGTCGTCGTCGGACAGAATCCGGCTTCGCAGGCGTACGTCCGGAGCAAGGTCTCGGCCGCCGCGCGGTGTGGAATAGCCTCCTCGCTCATCGAGTTGGAGGCGGATATCGAGGCGGCGCGTCTTCTCGACCGGATCGATTGCCTCAACGCCGATCCCGGGGTCGACGCCATTTTGGTGC
>JAQTVX010000009.1 GCA_028706585.1 Candidatus Krumholzibacteriia bacterium
CCCGGAGACCTCTCCAAGATCGGCTTCTCGATCTTCTATATGATGGTTAACGTCGGTGGATTCTCGGGGAAAATCATCGCCAAGGTGCTCAGACAGGATCTCGGCGGCCGGCTGTCGCAATCCAGCTACGGCGCGATCCGGGACTGGGTGCAGCGCTCTGTGCCCCCCTTCTCCATGACGAGCGAGATCGCGCAGCGTGCGGCGGAGCAGAATCCGCCGATGACCGGCGCCGCTTTTCTCGAGATGCTCAAATGGCAGGGTTTCGGGATGCAGGTCATCTGTTTCTTTTCGATGACGATGGCGCTCGTCGCGCTGGGTTTCACCGCGCTCGCGTATCGGGAACCGGATCGCTCGGGGGAGCCCGTACGCTCGCCGCGGGTGGCCTTCACCGACATGTTCCGCGTGCTGACCGACAGGAAGTTCATGACGTTCATCCTGATCTTCGCCGGCTTCGATCTCATGTTCTGGCAGCTCTATCTCTCCGTGCCGCTCTATGTCGTACGGCATATATCGGAGCGCGCGCCGATGGAGCAGATCGTCGCCATCAATCCCGGCATGATCATTCTCTTTCAGATGCCCGTCGCATGGGCGGTGCGAAAGATGAAACCGCTCGGGGCGATGGCGCTCGGGATGGGGATATCGACGCTCGCCATGGTGCTGCTCGGGTTGATGCCGACGCTGCGGGGAGCTTGCATCTCCATCGCCGTCTTCGCGTTCGGCGAGATGACCTTCGCGCCGCGGTTTCTGGATTACGTTGCGGGGATGGCCCCGAAAGGCAAGGTCGGGCTCTATCTCGGATACTCGTACCTGCGGAGTTTCTTCGCCAACCTCCTGGGCGGGCCGCTTTCGGGATTCCTCGTTGCCCGCTACGTTCCAGAGACGGGTGTCCGTGAACCGCGGAAGATGTGGTTCACGTTCGCCGCGGTCGGGATCGCCGCACTCGTCGCGCTCTTCATCTACAACAGGGTGGCGGTCGGCGATGACGCCGGGGGGGAGGCGGCAAACTGACGCTCATGGCTCGCGTGCATCTGACTCTCCTCGACATTTTCATCATCGTTCTGTATCTCGTTGTCTCGTTCCTCGTCGGCGTCATTCTCTCGAAGCGGGCGAGGAGCAGCACGGAGGAGTATTTCGTCTCCGGCCGCTCGCTTCCCTGGTGGCTCATCGGGACTTCAATGGTCGCGACGACCTTCGCGGCCGACACGCCGCTCGTCGTTTCGGGTCTGGTCGCCAAGGGAGGTATATGGCAGAACTGGCTCTGGTGGCAGTGGGGGATCGGCGGGATCGTGACCGTATTTCTCTTTTCCCATCTATGGCACCGGGCGCGGATCACGACCGACGCCGAGTTCGTCGAGTTCCGCTATGACGGAAAGCCTGCCGCAATACTCCGGTGCTACCGGGCGATCTGGTTCGGGGTGCTGCAGAACGTGCTCATCATCGCATGGGTCATGCGGGCGATGGTGAAGATCATCGTCGTCACGATGGGGTGGGACAGTACGCAGATGATTCTCGGCATGGACGCCGAGTCGTTCACCGTCCTGGTTCTCTTCGTGATCACCGGTGTCTACACGACTATCTCCGGTCTCTGGGGAGTCGTTATCACGGACTTTTTCCAGTTCGTCCTGGCCATGGGCGGGTGCATATTGACGGCGGCGCTCGCGTTTCGATCGATCGGCGGCTGGGGTCCGATCCGGGATCGCATCGCTGCCAACGGATTTTCTCTCGACGATACTTTCCGGATCATTCCGAAGGCGGCATCGATCACCGCGGCGAATCCGTTCACCGAGTTCCTCATCCTCGTTCTCGTCGTCTGGTGGGCGACGTATACGGTGGACGGCGGCGGATATCTCGCCCAGAGGCTTTTCGCCGCGAAGAACGAACGGCATTCCGTTTTCGGATATCTCTGGTTCAGCGTCGCCCACATGGCGCTGCGCCCCTGGCCGTGGATCGTCGTGGGCTTGTGCGGTATGGCCTTCTTCGGCAGGATCGACGATCCCGAACGATTGTACCCGATGGTCATGCGGGAGGTCCTTCGGCCCGGTCTATTCGGCCTGGTTCTCGCCTCGTTCTTCGCCGCGTTCATGTCCACGGAAAGCTCGCAGCTCAACTGGGGCTCGTCGCTCGTGGTGAATGACTTTCTGCGGCGTTTCGTCTGGAAGGGCAAATCGGAGAAGCAGTATTTGGCGGCCGCCCAGGCATCGGTGATCGCTCTCGCCGTCATGGGGGCGATTGCTTCGTTCGCCATCAAGGACATCTCTTTTGCGTGGAAGCTCATCATTTCAGTGACGGCGGGCGTCGGCTCCGTGTACGTCGCACGGTGGTACTGGTGGCGGGTGAACGCGTGGAGCGAGATCGCCGCGATGCTGATGGCGCTCATCACCACTTTCGTTATCGGTTACTTCGCCGAAACGGAACGCTTCAGGGCCGGCGCCTGGGTGAGATTTCCGTACTCGACTGCGTTGACCGTTCTCGTGACGACTCCGGTCTGGATCCTGGTGACGCTGGTCACCAGGCCCGTTTCACGGGAGCATCTAGTTCGTTTCTACGAGCGCTGCCATCCCGGCGGGATAGGATGGAGGGCCGTGAGCCGCGATCTCCCGGCCTTTCCGGCTGACGTTTCCGGACGGTTGACGGCGCTGAGGATCGTCTGCGGCGTCGCCGCGCTCTACCTTGTTCTATTCGGTATAGGGCATCTCGTCCTCGGCCGCTTAGGTTCCTCCGCGGTGATTCTCGCATGCGCCGCGGCGGCCGGGCTCGCGCTATTTGCGTCGATGCGGCGAAAATGAAATGCTCCGGCGCGCCGGGATCGCTCTCAGAGCCGGTCCGGCGCCCATTCGACTGCGCTTCCGAAGAGGGATAACGGAAAGCCCCCGGCCTCAGAGGCACGGGGGCTTCGTATTGGTAGCGGGGGCTGGATTTGAACCAGCGACCTTTGGGTTATGAGCCCAACGAGCTACCGGACTGCTCCACCCCGCAGCAATGTCGACGTAATACTAAGGGTTTGCGTTCTCCCTGTCAATAGCTCCCGGAGCGATTATTCCTTTTTCCGGCTTTTCGGGGAGCGTGACGATGCGGTAGACCTTGTCCCCAGGTTTCAGGTAGCCGTACTTCTCCCGGGCAACCTTTTCAATCGTGAAGGGATCGTTCTTGAGGCGGCCGATCTCCGCGCTCAGGAGCGCATTTCTGCTCTCGAGCTCGGTGATCTTGGCGTTCAGATTCTTCAGCTCGCGCTGTGCGCCCCACAGCTTCAAGAGCCCGACGTCTCCCGCGATGAAGACGAAGCCTATGAGAATCAGAACGGCGAAAAGGAGCATGCGGGCAAGGCCGGGGCTCATATCTACGCCGCGGCGAACGCGCAGGTATGGAGATCCCTGGCCCCACAAGCTCTTCATCGTTCCCTCCTGAATGCTTCGGCGCCCCGGTAAAGCGCAACCTCGCCGAGCTCCTCCTCGATGCGCATGAGCTCGTTGTATTTGGCGACGCGATCGGTACGCGAGGCGGAGCCCGTCTTGATCTGCCCGGTATTCATCGCGACCGCTACGTGCGCGATCGTCACGTCCTCGCTTTCGCCCGAGCGGTGCGATATGACCGAGGTGTATCCCGCGTTCCTCGCCATCTCTATGCAATCGAGCGTCTCGGTGAGCGTCCCGATCTGATTGAGCTTGATGAGAATCGAGTTCGCGATGCCTTCATCGATGCCGCGCGCGAGCCGTTCCGTGTTCGTCACGAAGATGTCGTCTCCGATGATCTCCACCGCGGAGCCGAGCCGTTCGGTGAGAAGTTTCCAGCCATCCCAGTCGTCCTCGGCGAGACCGTCCTCGATGGCGACGATTGGAAAGCCCTTGACGAGCCCTTCGTAGAAACGAACCATTCCCTCGGCGTCGAACACCTTTCCCTCGGCGGCGAGATGGTAGCCGTCGCTCTTGAGGAATTCGCTCGCCGCGGCGTCGATCGCGAGCGAGATTTCCTCGCCTGGGCGGTAGCCGGCCTTCTCGATGGCCTTGACCAGAATCTCTAGAGCCTCACGATTCGATTTGAGATTCGGAGCGAAGCCGCCCTCGTCCCCGACGGAGGTCGCGTAGCCCTTTTCCGCGAGTATCTTCTTGAGCGAATGGAAAACCTCCGCGCCCCAGCGGACCGCTTCCTTGATGCATCCCGATCCGACGGGGACTATCATGAACTCCTGAATGTCGACGTTGTTGTCGGCGTGCTTGCCACCGTTAAGCACGTTCATCATTGGAACGGGGAGAACCTTGGCGTTCGTGCCGCCGATGTACTGGTACAGCGGGACGTCGAGCTCCGCCGCCGCCGCCTTCGCCACGGCGAGAGATACGCCGAGAACAGCGTTGGCGCCCAGCTTGGCCTTGTTCGGAGTGCCGTCGAGCTGGCAGAGGAGCCTGTCGATGTAGACCTGATCGCCCGCATCGAGCTCGATGACCTCGGGGCCGATCACTTCATTGACGTTGGCGACCGCCTTCAGAACCCCCTTGCCGCCGAATCGCTTCGGATCGCCGTCCCTTAGCTCCACCGCTTCGTGCTCGCCCGTCGAAGCACCGGATGGCACGATCACCCTTCCCCAAGCGCCGCTCTCGAGGGAGACTTCGACTTCAACGGTCGGATTTCCCCGCGAATCGAGCACCTCTCGGGCCATGATATGCTCAATCGACGTCACCGATGCCCCCCTTCCATAACTGTCATTCCTGTAATAACCTAGATTGATCGTTCAGGTGAAAAAGTCTAGTGCGCATCGAGAAGGGCTGTCAAGGGAAATCGGGTCGGGCGCACCCGGTGCGGCATTCAGATTCGACTTTGCACCAAACGGGGAACCTGATATTTTCAAAGCGAATAAGCATCGCGGATTTTATTGAGATTCGACACAACATCTCGAAACATTGCGAGTTGGCATGCGTATTTAGGGGTGTCAGACTTGGTTGACGAAGACAAAGTCCTCATCGAGCGGTGTCTGAGAGGAGATGAGAAGGCCTTTGAAGAGCTTCTATCGAAATATCGCAGATCGGTCTTCAGTATCTGCCTCCGGATGGTGCGGAACAGGAGCACGGCCGAGGATATCGCCCAGGAGGTCTTCGTCAAGGTCTTCTCGGCGCTCGGCAGGTACGATCCCACGTACCCGTTCTCGAGCTGGCTCAATCGGATCACCTCGAACCTTTGCATCGATCATCTCAGGAGGGAGAAGGAGCGGACCGTCTCGCTCGATCAGCCGGTCGAGGGTGCGGATAACGACCTCCTTATCCAGATTCCCGCTGCCGGCGCGGGACCCGATAGGGAAATGGAGTCGAAAGAGATAATGGCGATACTCGAGGAAGCCCTTGCAACCATTCCGGAACATTACCGGATCATTGTCATCCTGAGACATCAGGAGCAGCTTTCATACGAGGAGATATCGGATACCCTTGGAATTCCGCTCGGCACCGTCAAGGCGCGGATCCACAGGGCCCGAAACATGATCGTGGAGCATTTTCGGAGGAGAGGATTGTTCCGGGACTCAAGAGCCGCCGGGGGTGATCGGAAATGAAACGAATCGGAGCAAACATCGCGTCTCAGCGCGCGCTGGGGGCGATCGTCATTTTTGCGATTCTGTGCTTTTGCGCCGGCGCTGCGCTCGCGTACGAGCGCGAGGAGACTGTTCACAAGCAGATTGAGCTTCAAGGGGCCAAGAGCGTGGTCATCGCGAATTCGCGCGGGGACGTTCGCGTGATAGGCGAAAAGGGGCGGAGCGATATCTCCTGCGAATACACGAAGCGCATCCGCGGAAAGGATCAGGACGAGGCGAATCGCCTGTTCGATCGAATGGACGTCGAGGTGGAGAGGGAAGGCGCCGGGGTCAAGTTGACCGTCCATTACCCCGACCGATCCGACGGTGATCGGAACATACTTGCTTTGCTGATACAGCGCTACACCGGGTTGAGCGTCGACATGAACGTCCTGGTGCCGGCGGGGCTCAGCGTGAAGATAATTACATCGAGCGGCGATGTGCAGCTCGCCTCGGTCGCCGGAGCCTCGGAGATCACATCCGCGAGCGGCGACGTCGAGGTCACGGGCGTCGGGAACCTCAAGGTCGACGTGAGCAGCGGCGACATCGTCGTTTCGGGGGTAGCGGGGGACGCGTTCCTGAGCAGTGCGAGCGGGGACATCGAAGCGCACAACGTGAAAGGGGCAGCCGGGGTCCAGGCAGCGTCGGGGGATATCGTTCTTTCGGATATCGGCGGCAGTCTCACCGTCGCGAGCGTCTCCGGCGACACGGAGGTCGACGGAGCGGCCGGCGTCGTATTCAGCGGCACGAGCGGCTCCGCGCGGCTCATCGGCGTACGCGGTGGGGTCGCTGCAACCGTCGCGAGCGGCGACGTCGAGGTGAGCGCCGCGCCCGAATCGGCCGCCAATTTCGAGATTCGAACGTCGAGCGGCCAGATAGAGCTCAGGTTCGAGAGCGTGTTGAGGGGCGGATTCGCGCTCAAGGCGCAGACGACCTCCGGAGACATTTCGGTGAATCTGCCCATAAACGTCACGAAGGTCAGCAGGCATTACCTTACCGGTGTCGTCAGGGAAGGGAAATCGGTAGTGGTGCTCGAGACGGCGAGCGGGGACATCGCGGTCGGCGAACAGGGGGAGTGACGATTCGTGGAATGTCATCTCTTCAGATTGTTGATCGAGCGGTACAACGACGGCGAGCTCGCTTTGGCGGAACGGGCGGAGTACGAGAACCACCGGCGGCAGTGCGAGGAGTGCCGGGAATCGGACGCTCGCTTCGGGATGCTGATCGCCGCCCTCGATCAAGCGCCCCTTTTCGAGCCGTCCGCCGATTTTGACCGGGGCGTGCTGTCGAGGATCGACCCGGCCGCCTACCGCGTGAGTCCCGCCCGCCGTGCCGCCCGGGCGATCGAACGGGGATGGAACGCCGCGCCTGTCCTGGCGCGGAACACGATCGCCATCGCGGCCCTATGCGCCGTCATCGTCACCGTGTACCAACCGCTCCTCGACTATATGATCGTTACGATTCGACATGGCGCCGAAGCTTTGTGGTCGGGAATGCTCTTCTCGCGCGAGCTCGCGGAAAGGGTCATAATGATCTGGAAAGGCACCGGCGCCGTGCGTAATTATGAAATAGTGGGCCAAACGCTTCTCAGGGCGCTTCATCGTTTCGCCTCCGGACTGAATCCGGTCCAGGGTGGGTTGGCCGTCGCTTCGGTGTTGCTCGCTGCCGTCGTGCTCTACCGGCTACTCGGCGCGGCACGGAGAAAAGGAGAGACCAATGTTGGCATTTTGTAACGGGACCGTTCTGAAGCTGTTTCTCGTGGTCGCCGGTCTGCTCTCGAGCGACACCCAATCTCCGGATCTTTCCCGCCACTGCTCCCTGGCGCCAGCGATCGTCGTGTGCACTCCAGCTGCGCCGGACACGGCCGGGACGGCAAAGGCCGGGAAGACCGGGAAAGCGACCAAGATCACCATCTCGGACGAGGGCATCAAGATCGAATCAGAAGGGTCCGAGAAGGTCATTCTCACCGGTGACGACGCGAAGCGGGCCGAGATCGATAGACGCGTGCTGCAGAATCTGGATAGCCTCAAGAATCTGCCCGAGAGCCTCGCTACGATGTTCACGGACGACGAGGACAAGCGGTTCTATCGCGTTAAGGGTTCCGACGTCGTTCAGTTCGGCAGGCGCATCGAGGTCGGGCCCCACGAGCTGGTCAACGGCGACGTCGTCTCGATTTGCTCGGACATCTCCATCGAGGGCAAGGTGACGGGCGATGTCGCTGCGATATGCGGCAAGGTCGAGCTCGGTCCGGAGGCGATCGTGAATGGCGAGGTCGTCTCTATCCTCGGTTCGGTCGATCGCGAGGACGGCTCGGTCGTGCGCGGCGAGACCGCGGTGATAGGGCGCCACGGCCACCCGGGTCTGAACCTTCCGCTCGGTCCCCTCGGCACGGGGGTATTCGGCGCCGGCGCCAAGGTGGTCGTCTTCATCATCACCGTGCTTCTTATGCTCATCGTGCTCTACTTCATCTCGCAGCGAATGACCAACGCCGGAAACTGCGCGGCCGGATCCTTCCTCAAGTCGTTCGGCACCGGTTTGCTCATCCTGTTCGTGGGCTCCGTGCTCGTCGTGGTCCTTTCGATCATCCTTGCGATTACTATCGTCGGCATTCCGGTCGCCTTGCTTCTCGTTCTCTCTTTTATCGCGCTGTGCGCGATCGGATATTTTGTGAGTGCGCTCGCGCTCGGCGCGTTCGTTTGCAGGAAATTCAATCTGGATAGCGAATCGGTATACATCCACGGTATCGTCGGGCTGTTCCTTCTCTCGATCATCGGAATAATCGCAAGCTTCATGTTCATCGCTCCGTGGCTCAGGCCGATGCGCGTTTCGTTTCTCGTCCTTGCGGGGCTCGTGAAGTTCGTGGCGCTCGCGACGGGAATCGGTGCGTTCATCGTGTCGAAGGGAGGAAGCCTGGCCGCCAGAGCGAAGCCACCTCTGCCGGATCAGGCGGAGGGTCCAGGGCGTTTGTCCCTTTGACAGTGCCACTGCTCCCTATTATCTTTAGGCGTGAATTTACGCTCATGTCGCGGGAGTCATATTGGCCTGTCCCCAAGTAGACGCTTTCCGGCGTTTTTGCTGTCTATTGCCATCTTATTAGCTGAAGGGACGACCCTTGCGGCGGAGGAGGCGCGGCCGGAGCCGGCGGACAGCGCCGTCTCCGGAGAATTTCTCGCGCCGGCCGCTACGCGGCTTTCGTGGTTCGACCGGATGCCGTGGGGGAGCGGGGGCGGGAAATCGAGCGCGGAAACCTGCGCCGATCTGGACCGGCAATGTGCGCGTTTGGAGCCCTTCTACGGCTGCACCGTTGATACGATCGTCGTATCGGGCAATACCCACACGAAAACGGTTACGATTCTCCGCGAGATGGCGACCAAGCAGGGCGCTCGCCTCGAAGAGCGGCTCATCCGGAGGGATGCCTCGTTTCTCCGCGGTCTCGCGTACTTCGCCGAAGTGGGCATCGAAGCGGAGTCGGTCGAGGACGGAAAATGCCGGATCATGGTCACGGTCGTCGATCGTCCGGGATTGTTCATGCGCGTTCCATATCCGGTCGTCAACTACGATTTCGAGAAGGGATTGAGTTACGGAGTAAACTGGAAGATCAAGAACTTTCGCGGGCTGGCCGAGGACCTTTCCGTAACCGCCATGGCCAGACGGGATAAGGAAGACGGGGCAGGTTTTTCCTGGAACATTCCATGGGTCATGGGGCGGAGGGTAGCCCTCCGATTCAATGCGTATGCATACAAACGCATCGAGGTGCCGGTCGATACGGATGAGGACTACATCAAGGAGCAATACGCGGTCGAGACCGGTCTCGGCGTTCCCATCACGCGAAGCCTGGTGAGGCAGCTGTGGTTCCGGACGACCCTCTCGTTCGAAGGAAGGGATTCGAGGCTCACGTTCAACGACGAGCTCGGCGATATCTCCCGGGGATTGAGTCATCAGAATTTCGTCGCTGTGGGCGCGGAGCTCTCGTATGACAGCCGCGCGGATCGCATCTCTCCGTTCAGCGGCATGCTCCATCGAGCGCGCCTGAAACGATACTCGTCGGTCTCGGGGCCGGAGCAGCATTATATATTCTATGGATTCTCGGATTACTTCTACGTGCCGGTCGGAGTGGAGCGCTCGTTCATCATCGCCCTTGACGGTGATATCCGCGAGGGGAATCTCCCTTCGTACTATCTGATGAAGCTCGGCGGCGTGGGGGACGTCAGGGGTTTCTCCGACAACGACCTGCGTGGCACGGTCAAGCTCGTCGGGTCGCTGCAGTATCGTGCGAGGCTCTTCGGTCCCCACGTCTTCAGGCTTCCGAAAATAGGTGAGTTCGACGTCGCCATGAACGGAGTTGCGTTCTTCGATAACGGCTCGTTGATGGATAGCATTCTCGATGCGAACACCTCAACCGTCTATTCGACCGGCGGACTTGGAATCGAGATCATCTCTCCGTTCAGAGACCTCATCCGGTTGGAGATGGCGAGCGATGGCACTGGAAAGCCGGCGTTCTACATGACGGCGGGCGCGAGTTTCTGATCTGGCGGCCGCCGGTTGTGCGCACGACTCTCAGACCAAATGTGAGCCCCGCGCTGGTCCCTGCGCGATTGCTGCGGATTTATGCGCAGGATGCCGATTTCTGGTGATATCGTTGGTAACTCACTGCCTGATAAATATTTATGCCTCGTTCAATCTGTTGATGGGGTTTAAAGGTGGGTTAAAAAACACAATCCGTTGAGCTTAAAGATCGCTGTTGCCGCACCGCCGCCGGATTTCTGCCGTCTCCGCCCGACATCTGGGGTGCGCCTGCCAGCGGCACCGCCTCCTGTAATTAATGGTTTTGCAACGTGTTATGAGTGAATCCTCAGTCTATGCGCGAATCGGAGGGCTTCTCCCCGGCGCCGCGTCGATCATTGGTCTGCCTGTATCTTCAGTCGGGAACAAGGGTTGCAATTCATCCTGGGTGAGATCTTGGATGTCCCTGGGGAGCTGGTGCTCCGCCCGAGGATTGAGATGCATTGTAGTATATTCAAATGGAATGCCTTAGCCTCGATAGCGATCTTCCTGGTATTCGCATATCTGCTCGTGCCGGGGAATATTGCCGCTGGCGAAAATTCCCTAGTGAAACTCGAAAACGGGCTCGAAATCAGGCTCTATTCGCCCAAAAACGTTCTGGAGATGAGCACGAGGGATGGGGACGGGCGTCTCATTCTCACGCTGAGCGACGGAGTGAAGTACGAGCTCATCGACGACATTTGCGATCCTCGGATCGTTAATCGGGGGGACGGCTCGTTTCATCCGGTAAACGAGGAATGGGTGATCGATGCTCTCGGGAAGGTCGACGTTTCGGGCGAGAAGATCAAGATGTCGGTGAACGTCTACGTGCTCCCGTTCCCCCGATCCGGATTGCTGGCCAGCTCCTCGTGCGACGACTGCATCTTTCTTTCGCCGGGAGTGCGGGAGATCGCTCGCCGCGCCGTGGCCTGCACGGCGACCCATGAGTTCGGTCACGTCTTTCAGGGCCATTTCGCTCCCGAAGGGAGCGGTGGACGTTGGGCCGATTACTTGAGGATTCGCGGCTTGAAGGATTCGGCGGTCTACTCCGTCGATGCTTCCCATATGAACAGGCCGGCAGAGATATTCGCAGAGGATTTTCGTTACCTTTTCGGCGGGGCCGAGGCGTGCAGCTCGGGCAAGATCGAGAACTGCGAAATCCCCCTGCCTGATGCGGTGAGCGGCCTAAGGGAGTTCTTCGTGGCTCTCGTGGAGCCTGCCGGGTTCGAGGAGCCGCTCGCGCTCTCGAACTATCCGAACCCGTTCAATCCCTCGACTACGATCCGTGTAGCGCTGGCATCTCTGGCGCCGGAAAAAAGAGGCGAGATCGATCTCGCGATCTACCGCGCGGATGGCTCTCTTGTTAGAAATCTCTACCGAGGCGCGGTATCGGGCGATGAGCTCACGGTAACGTGGGACGGGAGAGACGGCCGCGGGATGCCGGTATCGAGCGGGATGTACTTTTATGCAGTCCGCTCCGCGGCGGGAAGAGCCGCGGGCAAGATGCTTCTCCTGCGATAGCGGCGCGGTTGAAGCGCCAGTGACGCCCACCGCCTGCATTGTTTGTTCCAGACCGAACTATCCAATCTATGATTCCCGGCGCATTCTGAGCTGTCCGCAGGCCGCATGGATGTCTCCTCCTTGGCTCCGTCGCACGGTGACGGCGTTTGCCTGGGGCAAGAGCGGCGCGATGAAACTATCAATTCGCTCGTCCGAGGGCCGCCGGAACGCGCATCCGTTCCACTCGTTGAATGGAATGAGGTTGAGCTTGAACGGTTTCGCGGCGGTCAGCCCCGCGAGCCGTCTCGCGTCCTCCTGAGTATCGTTCACGCCGTCGATGAGGACGTATTCGAGGGTGACGCGCGTTTTCCGTGCACGCGCGAATTCGATCGCGGCGGCGAGGGTATCGTCGATGCTCCGCGCAGCCGGCATCAGTCTCTTGCGCGCTTCGTCGGTGGTTGCGTTGAGGGAAACGGCGAGCGAGAATTTGAGACGGCTCGCGCCGAGCTCCCGAATCGCCTCCGGAATGCCGATCGTGCTCACCGTTATGCGTTTTTCGCCGAGCGCGAACGCGTCGGGAGAGTTGATGATCTCCAGCGCTCTGGCGAGGTTGTCGAGGTTGAGTAGCGGCTCGCCCATTCCCATGAAGACGATGTTGAAGCGCTCGCGCGGCGGAATGTGGCCCGCCTTGAAGAAAAGGACCTGGTTGAGGATTTCATCGGATCGCAAGTTCCGCTCGAATCCGCCGTCCCCCGTTCTGCAGAGCGCGCATCCGAGGGCGCAGCCCACCTGGCTCGATATGCATATCGTGCGGTGGCCGTGGGCATCCATGAGCACCGCCTCTATGAGCGCGCCATCGTCCGAGGCGAGCAGAAATTTCTGGCTCGCGTCCACGTGGGAGCGTACACTCTCCGCGAGGCGCAGCCAGGTGATCGTGAAGCGGTCCCCCAGCGTCCGTCTCAGGCTCGTCGGGAGGTTGGTCATGCCGGAGAAGTCTCCGCACCCCTTCTGATAGAGCCACTTGAAGATCTGCGCGGCCCGGTGCCGCTTTTCACCGAGCTCCTCGACGGCCGTCAAGAGCTCGGCAGCCGACATGTTCTTGATGTTGATCTTTTGCATTGCCGATTCCGCCCTTGCATGCTAGAACGACGCGACAATGATGATACGGGAAAGCGTTCGACCGTCCCATACAAAAAAAGAGATCCGTGGATGCATCGATCTCGGGAGCAGCAATTTCCGCCTGCTCGTCGTCGAGGGGGATTTCCCTCGGTGGGGGGGCGGGGATGAATCGTTCGAGCCTCGGTCGTCCGCGGAGGCGAAGCGATGGGTCGGCTGGGGCGACGATCTCGCGCGAACGCTGAGCATCTCACCGGAAATGGAGGCGCGGGCCCTTCGCTCGCTCGGCGAACTCATTGCTGCCGCGCGCGATCTGGACTGCCCGCGGCCGCTGCTTGTCGCGACGAACACTCTGCGTGAGGCGTCAAATGCTCAATCCGTCAGGTCGGCGCTGGAGCGTGCTCTGGGCGTCTCGATTCGCGTGCTATCGCAGCGTGAGGAGGCCTCTCTCGGATACGCGGGAGCCTCGTTCTTCAGAGCCCGCGGCGAGCCTATGACTCTCATGGATGTCGGCGGAACGAGCACCGAAATCGCGTGGGGCAGGGGGAGGGCGATGGAGGGCTTTGCAGGCCTGCCTCTTGGGACGCACCGCGTGCATCAACTGCTGGAAGGACCCTCCTGCGCGCGCCGTGCGTCCATGCTTCTCGCCGGTGAACTGAAGGCGGCGCTCGTTTATCGCTTGCCCCCATTCTCCGGGGACTCTACAATGATATTGACCGGCGGCACGGCGGTGAGCCTCGCCGTGTTCCATCGGCACATTATGGGATATGAGCCTTCGTTCGAAGAGATGAGCCGGATCACTCGCGCGGATATCGAGCTGGTTCGGAGGCGCGTCGAAGGGCTCCGGCGGGCCGGCCGGGAGCGCGCCGCTCCTCTGGACCTGCAACGGATGCGGCTTTTTCCGGCCGGGCTCGTTCTGATCGACGCCCTTCTTCAGGCATTTCGCATCGAGGCTTTTAGGATCACCGCGCGGGATCTACGATGGGGTTCTGTGCTCACGGGGGGAGCTTCTGCATGAGCAAGCGGGTTCTGATCGTGGACGACGAGGAGAGCATCAGGAGCGCGCTCGAGCAGCTCCTGTCATTCGAAAAATTCAAGACCTTCTCAGCCGGGGACGGCATCTCGGCGCTCGATCTCGTCGCCGAGGAGCGGATCGACATCGTGCTCCTCGACGTCAAGATGCCGGGCATGGACGGTCTCGAGGTGCTCGGCAAGATCAAGGAGCTTCACCGCGACCTCCCCGTGATCATCATTTCGGGGCACGGGACGATCTCCACGGCCGTGGAGGCGACGAAGCTGGGGGCATACGATTTCATAGAGAAGCCGTTCGATACGGAACGGCTGCTGCTCACGATCAGAAACGGCCTCAACCAGGCCGAGCTCGCGCGCCGGAACGTGCAGCTCGAGAAGAAGATCGGGATCACGACGGAAATCATCGGTGCCCACCCGGAGATGCTCGCGATCATGGAAACGATAAACAGGGTGGCCCCGACGAACGCGCGCGTTCTCATCATGGGAGAGAACGGCACTGGGAAGGAGCTAGTCGCGCGGAAGCTCCACGAGCTCAGCAAGCGCTCCAGTGAGCCGTTCATCGAGGTCAACTGCGCCGCGATCCCCGAGGACCTCATCGAAAGCGAGCTTTTCGGGCACGAGAAGGGATCCTTCACCGGCGCCGTATCGCAGCGAATCGGCAAGTTCGAGCTCGCCGACGGCGGCACCCTTTTTCTCGACGAGGTTGGCGATATGAGCCTTTCGGCGCAGGCGAAGGTGCTCCGGGTGCTGCAGGAATCGGCGTTCGAGCGCGTCGGCGGCACAGAGACGAAGCATGTCGACGTACGGGTCATCGCTGCCACGAACAAGAATCTGCTCGAGGAAGCCGCGAAAACGAGATTCAGAGAGGATCTGTACTATCGCCTCAACGTCGTTCCCATCCGCATTCCGCCGCTGCGCGAGCGGAAGAGCGACATCAGGATTCTCGCGGACTACTTTCTGCGCGAGGTCGCCGTCGAGCTGGGGCGCTCGCCCAAGCGGCTCGTGTCCGAGGCGCTGGATGCACTGATGGACTACTCATGGCCGGGGAACGTGCGCGAGCTGCGGAATCTCATAGAGCGCCTGTGCATCCTCACGTCGACCGACGTTATCGGGCGGGAGGACCTTCCAACTCTCGCCCTCGTGCGCGATGAGGACGCGCGGAAGGATCCGTTCGGCCTCAAGACATACCAGGAGTTCAAGGACTTCATGGAGAAGGAATATCTCGTCAAGAAACTCAGGGAGAACAGCGGGAACGTCTCGAGAACGGCGAGGCAGCTCGACATGCAGCGCAGCAATCTGTACAAGAAGCTCGAGAAATACGGCATCGATTTCAGGCAAGAGCCCCAGGGAGAGGATGATTGATCCTGCGATTTCCTCGCCGCGGGAGGTGGGTTGATCCACCTATAGGAGAAAATATTCGATAAACCGGCTAACTGCATGTTTGTTATTGCCAATTGATAATGAAAATGTTTGACTTTGAGGGGCGCGGACATTACTATAAGAAGTAGCGTGAGGGGTTTGTTGTGGTGATGTGCGTGATGGAGCAATCAGGCTCCATAGTGAGGAGATGGTAGCATGAAGAAGCTGGTTTTGCTATTATCCGCGCTTCTGGTTCTATCGACCCTCGCGCCCTCCCCTGTTCTTTCTTCACGCCCATCGATCGAGTTTCGGCTGCAATATTTGCTGGCGTCATTCTATGGGAACATCTTTGCGTTCTCGGGAATGATCATAACGCCGGATGAAATGGAGCCGACCATCGATGTAGATCCGGGAGGGCTGGTCAGCGGAGATGCTGACGACTATGGAAACGGCAGGGACGACATAAGCATTCCATCCGATGGGAAGGGTACCCGTCGTCTCCTTGGCGGTTCATTGTCGGGGTCGAGTTCAGGATCGAGCGTTATAAAGGTGCACTCGAATTAGTAGTGGTTCGCCGACCGCTATCATTTGGAGAGACCGATGCCTGAAGAGCCCAAAGGCAAGGGTGATTTCGAATACAAGAAGAAACCCGAGCCGAAGTTCAAGGTAGTAGGGCCGGAGGAGGAGCTCGGGGATATGCACTTCTCCACGGAGAATTACTCCGTGGCACTGGAGTATTACGAGAAGGCTCTTCAAAAGATACATCTCGCGCCGCATCCGAGCGATCTGCTCAGAATCTACAGCAAGATAAGCGATTGTTACGTGCAAAAGGGTCTCTTCCACGAAGCAAGGACGTTCCTAGAGAGCGCAGAGTCGCAATGTGAGGAGAACGACGACTTGGGGAAGGGAACGCTCGCGTGCCTCAGGGGCATCATTCTCCGTGAGAACGGCGCCATCGAAAAGGCGCTGCATGAAGGGAATACGGCATACAGACTGCTGCGCAACGGAGACGACCATCGAGAGGTGGGGAGGGTTCAGCGTCTCATAGCGACCTGCTACGCTCGTCTCGGCAGGAAGGACGAGGCGGAGCAGTATTTCCTCGACTCGCTTTCCTCATACCGACGCATCGACGACGCCGTGGGCGAGTCTTACGTGCTCAACAGTCTTGGACTGCTTCATAAGGATGCATGTCGCTTCTCCCGTGCGATCCATTTTTTCAACCGGGCGCTCGAGCTATGCGACAAGATGGGGCTCACGCAACACCGCGTGCGCGTGACCCTCAACCTCGGGATCACGCACCTGAAATCGCGGGATTTCGCCGGTGCGATAGGCGCCTTCTCGAGCGCGCGCAAGATGTCGCTCGGTTCCGGCGATGACCAGCTTTACATCCGCGCCACCCTGATGCTCGGTAGCGCCCAAACCAAGACGGCCGAATTCGCGGCCGCCGAGAAACATCTTCTCGAGGCGCGGGTCATCGCCGAGCGGAGAGGATACGGACGTGAGATCGCGCTCGCCGATGAATACCTCGGCGATCTCATGGTTGCGCGCGGCAATTTCGACGGAGCGCTCGAGAACTATTCGGCGGCGCTATCCAGGGCAAAGAAGATGTCGCTCGAAGGCGATGTGGTCGCGGAGGTCCTGAGGCGCGAAACGGAGATCTTCCTGATGCAGCGCAAGCCGGAGGACGTTCTCTCCGTGGGAAAGCGGGCGCTGGAGGTGGCGGAAAAGGGCGGCGAGATATTCGAAATCGGATTCGTGAAGCGCGCGATTGGGCTCGCTCATGCTCTGATGGGAAATGACTCCGAGGCCGAGAAGGCTATCGCATCGAGTATAACGACTTTTCATGAGGCCAACAATCCGTACGAGGCGAACAGATCATCCTGCATGTTCTGCGAGAGTATCCTCTCCAAGGGCGGAGATCAGGAGCTTCTGAGAGCGCGCAAGCTCATGAATAACGCGCTTGCATACTTCGAACAGGCCGAAGAATACCGCGACATGGCCGAGTGCCACGTTCTCATGACGCGCATCGAGCGCGATCTGAAGAACCGCGATGAGTGCCTGCTTCACATGTACGAGGCGCAGCGGCTCGCGGAGGATCTGAGAGACCGGAATCTGCTCAGGCGCGTGCGGCGCCTGCGCCGGGGGGTCGAGGATGAAGTCGCGGATTCGCTCGCGACACCGACCGCGGGCCCGAGCGTTTCCGCGGAGATCTCCCAGTGTTTTGCGAAGAACCCGCAAATCGTGACGGTTCTGGATTATCTTCTCGGCGATCTCATGAACAAGATCACTTTCGGGCACGGATTCGTTTCCCTCTTCGGGAACGGAAACGGGAGCCGCAAGGTCACGGTGTTGGCGAGGCGCGACGTCTCCGAGCCGGTTGCCCGGCAGCTCACGGAGTGGTTCCTCGCCAGGGGCGAGGAGGAGGGCGCCGAGAGCGCGCTCTTGACCGACGTTCTCCATGATAAGCGAACGTCCCCGATCCGTGACATTCTCCCCGGCCGCGACGGTCCGCTCTATTTTCGTCCCCTCTGCAGGGGCAATGAGCCGTTCGGACTTCTGTTCTTCCAGTCCGGCGGCGACGCGGGCGTCCCTCCGCGGCTCGGCCAGGTCCCGGACGTGGTTGCGACGTACGCGAGCTTCATCGATTTTCTCGTCCAGGGGTGCATTCTCGAGCCGGCGGCGGGCGCGAAGGAGACGGGTGCGAGGCGCGGCGATGATTTCAGGCACATCATCACGAGAAACGAGAGGATGCTCAGGATCCTGAGCCTCGCCGAGAAGGTCGCGAGCTCCGACTCATCCGTTCTTCTCATGGGCGAGACCGGTACGGGCAAGGGGCTCGTCGTGCAGGCGATCCATAGGCTCAGCCCGAGGCGAGAGAAGAAGTTCGTCCACGTGAACTGCGCCGCTCTCCCCGAGACGATTCTCGAGAGTGGCCTCTTCGGGCATGTGAAGGGCTCTTTC
>JAQTVX010000217.1 GCA_028706585.1 Candidatus Krumholzibacteriia bacterium
CTCGCTCCTCGCGGCGCCGTCGTCCATGTAGTTCGGCCAGGAATCGGCGATTCGCTGTCTCATCGGATCGACCCGGTAGCTCATCGTGAAATCGGGTATGTGCTTCCGGATCTCCGCCTCGAGCATCTCGGGGGTGAAATGCATCGCGGTCACGTTGAACGAGTTCCGGTGCAACAGCCTCGCCGGATCCGCTTCCATCACGCCGATAGCCGCCTTGATCGCGTCCGGCATATACATCATGTCGAGCGATGTCCCCTGCTTCAGGAAGCAGGTGTACTTCTTATCCTTTATGGCGGCGTAGAAGATCTCCACTGCATAATCCGTAGTTCCACCGCCCGGAAGCGTTCCATTGGATATGATTCCGGGAAAACGAACGCCCCGTGTGTCTACGCCGAAACGCTTGAAATAGTAGTCGCAGAGGAGCTCCCCCGCAACCTTCGTCACGCCGTACATCGACTCGGGCCTCTGGATCGTGTCCTGCGGCGTGCCGTCATGCGGCGTCGAAGGCCCGAACGCGCCGATGGAGCTCGGAAAGAACACGCTGCACTTCCCCGTGCGCGCAGAATCGAGCACGTTTAGGAGCCCCCCCATGTTGATGTCCCATCCCTCGCGCGGCCGTTTCTCCGCCACCGCCGACAGCAGCGCGGCAAGATGATAGATCGTATTGATCCTGTATTTCTCAACGACCGCGTCGATGCTATCCCGGTTGAGCACGTCGAGCAGGGCAAATGGCACGCCGCTCGAGAGCTTCTTCTTCGTGTCCGGCTGGATATCCGTCGCGATCACATTGTCGGCGCCGTAGCGATCCTTCAGGCCCAGCGTCAGCTCAGAGCCGATCTGCCCGAGAGCACCGGTGACGAGAACTCTGCGTGTGATCTGCGTGCCCATACAGCTACTTCCCGCCCCCCGCCTTTATGACGGAAAGAGCGTTTTCTGCAGCCGAGAGCATCGCCTTCGTGCCGACCACCGAGCCCGTCGCGTGATTCATCCAGAGATCGGGTGCAACGCTACCGTAGATCGCCATACGCTCAAACTCCGGCCCTATAGTGCCCGCTTTCCGTATCTGCGCTTCAATCTGGTTCGCGATGAGATGCCCGATCGCGTAGTCGGGAAGATAGAGGTAGGAATCGATCATGTGCGAATATACGCCGAGGAGCATGACATCCTTCTTCTCGAAAACAGGCGCATAGTATTTATTCCATGTATCCTTCGCGATCGTGATGACCGCCTCCCTGAGCTCGGCGGGAGTGGCCTCTGGATGATCGTACATCCAGTGCCAAACCGCCATGTCGACCAGGGAAACGCCGGCGATCTCATAAACACCCCAGAAATCGTTCAGGGTCTTGAGTGCCTCGGCCTTCCCGTCGCGCTTTGGCTCGAGACCGAGGAGCATGAGATCGTTCGACTGGAACACGAACGCGAGCGCCTCGGTAAAAGCCGTATTCGGCACACCGGCGAGCAACGTGTGATCCACGTCGTTAAGGGAGAGGAACTGCTCGACGTTGTGACCGAGCTCGTGGACGGCGATGTTGAATCCCTTGTAATCCATGCCGTTCGCTCCCACGCGCGTTCTAAGATGCGCCTTCGCGCCGCGCATCGTGGCGCCTGCCGCGTGGCCCGAGCCCCTGGCCGGGTCCACCGCAATGCCCTGCGCAATTCGCGCGGCATCATCCGCCGGGAACCCAAGCTTCGTGAGAGTGTTCGGAATGTCCTTCTCGAATGCCCCAGGTGTCGGGTATTTGGCGGACACGATTCTGTCGAGCTCCTCGGGCGAGTAGGCGCTCTTCGACCTGAATCCGTCGTACCAGATGTCGAACGGTTCCAGCCCGCGCCCTAGCCGCTTCTCGATGAGCTTCGCCACCTTCGGCGCGAGCGGCGACGAAACGATCTCGACGAGCATGTCGTGAACGCGCGCCTCGGGAATCTCCCTGTCCTCGTCGAAACGCCGCGCGATCAGGGTCGGCGCCGTCGGAGAGTATGGGTCGACCATTTTCGCGGCTTTGTACGTGCCGAGGAGCATCGCATAACGGGTATCGGGTTCGCGCTCGTTCGTGAGGTCCTTCGGAAGCGACGCCTCAGCGTCGGCATCCTTCACCGCCGCGGGTTTGACCTCGTTCGTGTATGGGTTCCAGTCGACGCCGGGGTTGTCCACTACGGCCGCGGGAATCGTCTGGGTAATGATCCGCTCCATGACTTTCTGAATCATGCGCTGCTTGGCGGGTCCGTTCTTCGCATCCGCGTAATCCGCCTTGAGCTCGTCGCGCAGGTTCCAGTGCGAGAGAAGCCGCATCTTGGCCGGGAAGAGCCGATTGCCCTTCGCGTCGACGAGGTGATGCATCCAAATGTTATACGTCGAGATATATTGGTCCGCCTGCGACGAAATCTTGGCGACCTCGAGGTTGACCTCCGCGGGAATGCGCTTCGAGAAGCGCTGGGCTAGCCTGGCTTCCGCCCACTGCCGCCTGGACCACTGCGTGCCGTCCGTGAGCCGCTGTTCGAGCGTCGTGAGCGGGAAATTGAGAAGAACGACAAAAGCGATCTTGTCCTGGAAGAAGTCATCGAGAACATGCGCCGATGGTTCGTATCCGGCGAAAATCTCGTCCACGGGGAGGATCGGCCCTATGTCGAGGTCCGTCTGCCACCGGCACGCTAGACCGATCTCGTTCATGTGCCCGCTGAGCTTTTCGAGGATCCCCTCGAAGCGGTCGAACATCGCGGTGTGCGTCGCCGCGTCCCCGGCGAAGTTCTGATCGACGAACGCCTCGAAGTCCGCGGCCCCACCGTCTTCGCTCCGCCAGAATTCGGCGACCTGTTCCATCCCGCGGCGCGCGTCCGAACGCACGCCATCGCCGTATTTCGCGACGAGCGATTGCTCCATCTTCGCGATCGAATCATTCATCCACGGCAGCTCTGATGCTTGCGCACATACTCCGCACATGAGAGATAAAATAAGGGCAACACCCAGGATACTGCAAACTGCTTTTTCTCGCTCGCCTTTCATGATCCACTCCTTGTGTTCCTGAAGACTTTCCGCCGGCCATGAGCAGAAGGACAGGGCCTGGAACCAACCGCGGAACCGAGTCGACTCGGCTATTCTGGTGTCCCCAAGGTGACGCCCTTGGGACCTTTCTGTTAGAAATACAGAAGTTGGCCGTCTGAGTCAATCCGAAAACAGATCTTTGCCCTCGGTTTTCCTGACAGTGATGGCTTTGCGGCTTTTCCAGTTTGTCACATCGACCCGATAAGATGGCGGATAATCAATCTCCTTGCCTCTTCTCCATCCACCACTAATCGCAGGTCTCTGACGGGATGTGAAATGACCTCTAGGCCGTTCCCGTCTCACAAATAGACGATGTCGCCTCCATGATACAGCGAGAGAAACAGGAGCATGTAATCCCTCAGGTGACGCGTGAGCAGGAAGTTGTTGCGAACATGCTCCCTGCCGTTCTCTCCCAGCCTACGAGCATACTCGGGGCTGCTCAAGAGTTGTTTGATTGCAAAAGCTGCTCCCTCGACGGAATGGCAGAGAAGCCCCGAATACTTGTGCGTAATCTGGAGCGGGATACCTCCAACGTTCGACGCCACGACGGGTTTTGCCTTCCAGAGAGCTTCGGCGACGGTGAGACCGAATCCCTCTTTGATCGATTTCTGAACGATGACCGTCGAGGCGCGTTGAAGCGCGTTGATGTCAATATCGTTCTGCGGCATCAACAAGACATGGATGTCGGGATCCCGTCGGGCTTTCTCTCTCACTTCTTCGAGAACCTGCATGCCTTCGGGGTCATCCGCGGCTGTACCGCCCGCTAGAACGAGCTGGCAGTCGATATGCTGCTTCACCTGCATATATGCCTCTACGACGCCGATAGGGTCCTTCAGCCGATCGAAACGGGAAATCTGCGTCACGATGGGCCTGCCCCATGCGATACCGTACTTCTGGAGCACCGACTCGATCATCTCCTTGGGCAGCTCCTTGTTCTTGTCGCTGAGAGGGTCGATCGAAGGCGCGATCAGAAACTGCCTGATGGGAAGCCGCTGCGAAAAGGAAGGCGCCGAGAAAACGATCGAATCGTAGCGCGTAACGTATTTTCGCAGGAACTTCCACACTTTTCGGTCGGGGTTCGAAATATCGATATGACACCGCCAGATCCACTTGTTCCCATCTTTTCGTTCAACGAGGGCGACGGGCTGGGGATCGTGGATGAATACGATGTCGCCGTAGATGCCCACGTCACGGATATTCTGAGCGCT
>JAQTVX010000218.1 GCA_028706585.1 Candidatus Krumholzibacteriia bacterium
ATTCTCGAAATCTATCGCGACGCACTCCTCGGGGCAGCCCCCGTCGCGCAGCGCCTTGATCACGGTATCGATGCGCATCGTCAGGCGGCCGCCGTCCGGCATCGCCTCATGCGCGTTCATGATGAGGTTCAGAAACACCTGCCGTATCTGCTCGTCGTCCGCGTAGACGCACGCGTGCGGAGAGCCGCTCTTGACCTCGATCGAGACGTTCCGGCTCAGATCGCTGGAATGCCGAAGCAGGAGAAGCACCTCGTTGAGGCACGCCTCGACGTCGACCGGCTCGAACGCCGGCCTCTTGAGACGCGCGAACTCGAGGAAATCGGTGATTATACGGTCGAGGCGATCGGCCTCCTTTACGACGAGATCCATGAGCTTTCTATTGTCGCCGCTCAGGGCAAGCTCGCCCGCGAGCATCTCGATCGAGCCGCAGATCGAGGCCAGCGGAGCGCGGATCTCGTGGGCGATGGCAGTCGAGAGCTCTCCGACTGCGGCCATCTTGTCGGCGCGGCGAACGAGCTCGCGCATTCGGTGAACCTCGGTGAGGTCCTGGAATATCGCCACGACGCCACGCTTTTCGCCGTTTTCCCCCCTGAGAAGCGAGATGCTTATTCCGAGCGGGAGCACGGCGCCGTCCTTCCGCCGAACCTCCAGCTCATGCCTGCGGCGCGGGGAGCCGCTCTCGAGCGCACCCTCGAGCTCCTGCACAAGCGCACCCATGTGCGGAATGACGTCCTGGACGAGCCTTCCGGTGAAATCACCCTCGAGAGCGAGCCCGAGGATATCGCGCGCGGCCGGATTGCATGTGGCGATCTCGCCGAGCGCCCCCGTGACTATGAGCCCGCTCGATACGTTCATGATGATGCTGTCGGCATGAAGCCGGACGCGCTCGAGCTCACGCTCCTTGGAAGCGAGCTCATCTCCGCGTTTCCGGACGTAGGCCGACATATGCCCGCTAAAGAGCCCCGTTAGAACGAACACGGCCATGAATAGGTAGCAGCGCAGCAGCGCTTGGGAGAGATTCTCCGCGGCCGAAGCGCCTCCATATCGGGCCGGAAACACGTATCCGCCGGCCTCGAGCATGCTATAGACGACGTATGAAGCGGTCGCGATTCCCGCCGTGGTGAGCCCGCCCGCCACCTGGAAATAGGCAGCGCCGAGCAGAATCGGCAGAACGTAAAGCACCGCGAAGTGCGAGTCCGAGCCGCCGCTGAAGTGCAGGATCAGGGTGATCACGGCGCAGTCGAGAACGGCCTCGCTCCACGCGATCACGCCGAACGGCGCGCCCGCACGGAAGGCGAGGTACGCGAGCGCCGTGCTCAGGTAGATGGCCGCGAGAAGACCGTAGAGAATCCCGGTGCGTCCACCGTCCCCGCCGAGCTGGAGAACGATTATCGCGGCTCCAACTACCAGCGTGGCGGCCATCAATCGAAGGTATGTCAGCTTCCTCATGTTTCCCCTATCGGCGAGGGAAACAGCACGCGAAGGGAAGGGCATCCATCAGCCTCCTGATACGACCGTGACGAGCTTGAACATCGGCAGGTACATCGCAATGAGCATACCGCCCACTATGGTACCCATGACGACGATCATGACCGGTTCGATGATCGAGGTGAGAGCGCCCACGGCCGTGTCAACCTCGCTGTCATAGAAATCGGCGACCTTCTCCAGCATCTCGTCCAGAGCGCCGGTCTGCTCGCCGACGCCGATCATCTGGACGACCATCGGAGGAAACACGCCGCATTCCTTGAGAGGATCGGCGATCGTGTTACCCTCGCTGATGCTGGTCCGCGTCTTGAGAACGGCCTCCTCGATGACCTTGTTTCCGGACGTGCGGGCGGTGATTTCGAGGCCGTTCAGGATCGGTACGCCGCTCGAAACGAGCGTTCCGAGCGTCCTCGTGAACCGGGCGACGGCCGATTTGCGAATGACGGCGCCTAATATCGGCATCTTGAGCGCGATGCGATCGATTCGGTACCGTCCGGCCTGCGTCTTGTAGTAGCGCCGGAACGCAATGGTCGCGCCGACGGCCACGCCGACGAGCAGATACCAGTTCGCTCTCAGAAAATCGCTCAACCCCATGACGATCTTCGTCGGCAGCGGGAGCTCTCCGCCGAAGTCCTTGAACATCTGGGCGAAGGTTGGAATGATGAACATGAGCATGAAGATCGATGCGCCGAGACAGACGGTCATGACGACGGCCGGATAGGTCATCGCGCCCTTGACCTTCTTGATCAGGGCGTCGGCCTTCTCCAGGTACACGGCGAGCCGGTTGAGAATCACGTCCAGGATACCTCCCGCCTCACCCGCCTCGACCATGTTCACGTAGAGATCGGAGAAGCAGCTCTGCTTGCGCAAGGCCTCGGCGAGGGTGGAGCCGGCCTCGACGTCATACATGACGTCGCTGACGATCTTCTTGAAAGCCGGCTTGTCCATCTGGCTCGATAGAATGTCGAGGCACTGGACCATAGGAAGGCCCGCGTTGATCATCGTCGCGAACTGCCTCGTGAAGACCCCGAGGTCGCGCGTCGTGATGCGGTTCTTTATGCCGAAGTTGAACTTGATATCCTTCGGCTTCTCCCGGATCGTAGTGATGATGATCTTGCGCTTGCGCAGGTGGTTGATGAGCTCCTGCTTGTTGTCGGTCAAGAATTCTCCCGAGAGCATCTCGCCCGTGGGAGTTCTCCCTTTCCATAGATATGTTACTGACATCGCAATCCCCCTTGCCGTTACTTCGCAACGCGCACGGCGTGCGGGCTCGTTGTGCGTTCGCCGAGCATCTGCTCAAGCTCGATGGTATCCGAGCTGCAGGTCATCGCTTCCTCGAGCGATATCTGCCTGTTCGTATATGACCGGAACAGAGCCTGGTTCATCGTTTGCATGCCGTATTTCGTGCCGGCCTGCATGAGACCGTAAATCTGATGGATCTTGTCGTCGCGGATGCATGCCCTGATCGCGGGGGTGCAAATCATGACCTCCGCGACGAGAGCCCGTCCCTTCCCCGATATGTGCGGAATGAGCTGCTGCGTGATGACGCCCTCCAGGACAAACGCGAGCTGCGCTCTCACCTGCGACTGCTGATTCGGCGGAAAGGTGTCGACGATGCGGTTGATCGATTCAAAGGTCGAATTCGTGTGGAGCGTCGCGAGCGCCAGATGCCCCGTTTCGGCGATCGTGAGCGCGGCCTGCATGGTTTCCAGATCGCGCATCTCGCCGATGAGAATGACGTCCGGGTCCTGCCGCAGAACGTGCTTGAGGGCGCTCTGGAACGACTCGGTGTCAGCCTTGACCTCGCGCTGGTTCACGATGCATTTCTTGTGCTGGTGAATGTACTCGATGGGGTCCTCGATCGTGACGACGTGGGCCTGGCGTTCGTTGTTGATCTTGTCGATGATGCTCGCGAGCGTCGTGGACTTTCCGCTTCCCGTCGGTCCCGTAACGAGAACCAGACCTTTCAGCTTCTTCGACAGATCCTCCACCACCGGCGGAAGGCCGAGGCCCTTGAAGTCGATTATCTCGAAGGGGATCTGCCGGATGGCGATGCTCGTCACGCCGCGCTGCTGAAACACGTTCGATCGGAATCGCGAAAGCCCCTGCACCCCGAACGAGAAATCGAGCTCCTTCTCATTCTCGAACCGCTTCTGCTGCTCCTCGGTGATGATGCTGTAGGCGATCTGCTTGCTCATCTCCGGCGTGATGACCGCGTGGTTTGTGCGGCGGATGACGCCGTCGATTCTCAACATCGGCGGAACGCCGGCCGTAATGTGAAGATCGCTCGCCCGCTTGTCGATCATCTCCTGGAGGAGATCGCGCAGGTTCGCGGAATGGACTTTTTCCCCTTTTTCGGACATATCTTTCTCTCTCCTTGCGGCGCGATCAGGCCGCCGATTCCCTCAGAACCTCTTCGAGCGACGTGATGCCGTTCTTGAGCTTGTGAATTCCGTCCCCTCGAAGCGTGCTCATGCCTTCCCGAACCGCCTGCTCCTTGATCTCGGAGGCGGAGGCCCGGTTCAAGATCATCTCGCGGAGCGCGTCGGATATCGGCATGACCTCGTAGAGACCCGTTCGCCCCGAGTAGCCGGTGTTGCTGCATGCGGTGCAGCCTTCGGCCTTGTATATGTCGAATACGTCGTCCGAAGTGACTCCGAGCTCGCGGAGCGCCTCGGGATGAATCGTCTCCTTTTTCTTGCACTTCGGGCAGAGCTTGCGCACGAGCCGCTGCGCCATGATGACGTTCACCGAGCTCGCCA
>JAQTVX010000219.1 GCA_028706585.1 Candidatus Krumholzibacteriia bacterium
TGAGCCTTAAAGAGATCGGGCGAACAATAATCAGCTCCCTCGACGAACAGCGCCTCATCGACTCGGTCTTCGAGTACCTGAACCGCGGCGTGGGTTACAAGGAGACCGCCTTCATCATTCTGCGGAAAAAGAAACATTCCTTTCAGGCCATCGTGATCATCGAAAGGCTCTCGCGCGTCATCCGCAGCACGGTCAACTTTGGCTTCGGCGACCTGACGAGCGCCATCTATGATTCGCTTCTATCCGGAAAGGCATTTCTTATCAAGGACGCTCAAATGCACCCCATCCTCAGCGTTGGAGGGGAATCGCTTTTCCCGGGGAGCACAATGACCTCTTATATCTGCGTCCCGCTCATGAAATCGTCCGAAACGGTTCAATGCTATGAAAGCGAAGACTGCCCTCTCAAGAAGACGCCGCGGGGCGGTGCGGGTGTCGAATCTCCGTACCTGAAGAGCGAGGAGTGTCTCTCGTGCCCCCAGATACCGCTGCTGGGCGCTCTGATCGTCACGGATGGGTACCGCGGAACGCCGCTCACGAATATCGACCAAGTTACGCTCGAGACCGTCGGCTCGCTCGTGAGCTCGAATATGGAGAACTGGTATCTGTACCAGGAGCTGCACCAGGAGGAGATATTCCGCGAGCGCATCATCGAGGGCATGCTCAACGGGGTTTTCGTTACGGACAGGGATGGAAATCTGACGCTCGCGAACCGGATGGCGAGGGAGATGAGCCTGTACAAGCAGAGACAGATACGCACGCTCCGCGTCGATGACGTGCTCATTGGGGAATCGGGTTCGAACTCGAACAAATCGCCCGTATTCGAGCTCTTCGAAAGGAATGCGCCTCTGACCTACCATGATGCCTATCTGAGACGAAAGGATGGTATGCACGTTCCAATCAGGATGAATGCCTCGGCGCTCTCGGCGGAGGATGGCGAGGTTCAGGGCGCGATAGTCGAGTTCATCGATATGACCGAGATCAAACGCATGGAGGAGGAGATCCGATATCTCGACAGACTCGCCGTCCTCGGGCGTTTCACGTCGGCGATAGCCCATGAGATAAGAAACCCCCTCACCGGAATCGCGGCCGGCATCCAGTATATCAACCGCTCACAGGGGCTGAGCCCCGAGCACAGGGAGAACATATCGTTCATACTAAACGAGGTCGACAGGCTCAACAGGATCATAACTGACCTGCTCAAAGTCGGAAAGCCGCACGATCTGCTCTGCCAGAAGGTCGCGGTGAAGGATCTCGTCGATCGAAGCTCCAGGTCGCTCTCCGAGCTTTTCAAGAATAAGGGAATTGATTTTGCCGTCACGCTTGCAGATAATATACCTCTGATAGAGGTGGATCCGGACCAGATCGTGCAGGTTCTCATCAACCTTCTCAAGAATGCGGCGGAAGCGGTTCCCCAGAACGGAGTCGTTTCGCTCGGCGGAAGTCTATACGAGGGAGGAGACCGCGACGTGGTGCGAGAGAAGGATAGGGAAATGGTGTGCATCGAGATCAAGGATAACGGGGCCGGAATCGCGAGCGCCGATAAGGAAAAGATATTCGAACCGTTCTTTTCGCGGAAAAAGGGAGGAACGGGACTCGGACTCTTCGTGAGTCAAAGCATCGTGCAGCATCACCACGGGCGTATCTCGATCTCCTCCGAACCCGGGAAGGGAACGTCCTTCAGACTGTACTTGCCTATCTCACGCCACGGGAAGGGGGTAGCCGCTTGAAACCCGTAATCCTCCTCGTCGACGACGAGGATACCATAAGGCTGTTTCTCGAGAAGACGCTTCGCGAGGAGGGCTATGAGGCGCTCACAGCGGCGACTGGAGCGGAAGCCCTGGAGATCACGCGGAGCGAGCTGCCCGATCTCGTTCTTCTTGATCTCAAGCTGCCCGATACCAGCGGGCTCGAGGTTCTGAGGCAGATCAAGGAAGAGGTTCCAGAGGTGTGTGTCATCATGCTCACCGCCTTCGGCGATATCGAAACCGCAGTGACGGCGATGAAGAAACAGGCCTTCGATTTCGTGAGCAAACCGGTGAACCTCGAACAGCTCCTCATCACGATAGAGAAGGGGCTTGAGTCCCGCAAGCTCACGCGCGAGCTTTTTGAGCTCAGGCGCCGCTTCAAGCTCGATCTTGGGGACGATTACGTTCCCGGCGAGAGTCCGCAGATGAAGGACATCTACGAGGTGGTAAAGCGAGTCGCCCAGAGCGACACGACCACGGTCCTCATCCAGGGAGAAAGCGGCACGGGCAAGGAAATGATAGCCACCATGATTCACCGCTACAGCTCCCGGCGGGATCAGCCTTTTCTCGAGATAAACTGCGCCTCTTTGCCGGAAGAGCTGCTCGAGAGCGAGCTTTTCGGACACGAGAAGGGGGCGTTCACGGATGCAAAAAGCCAGAAGGTGGGGCTCTTGGAGCTCGCGAACAAGGGAACGCTCTTTCTCGACGAGATTGGCGAGATGAGTCTCACGATCCAGGTCAAGCTCCTGCGAGTTCTCGAGCGTATGAGCTTCCGGCGAGTCGGGGGAACCAAGGATATCAAGGTTAGCGTGCGGATCATCTCGGCGACCAACAGCGATCTCGAGAGCGCGATCATGGCCAAGACCTTCCGGGAGGATCTCTACTACAGGCTCAAAGTCGTTCCGGTGTTCATCCCTCCGCTACGAGAGAGGAAAGAGGACATCTATCTTCTTCTCAAGCATTTTCTCAATCATTTCAACAAGCAGTTCAATAAGGACTTCCACGAGGTGGAGGATTCCGCCTACGATGCCATCCTCAACTATCCATGGCCGGGCAATATAAGGGAGCTCAAGAACATGGTCGAGCGCGTGGTGCTTCTAGAGGATGATACCGTGCTTCGCACCGATCATCTTCCCGGTAGCATCCGGCAGGGGACCGCTCCAGCCAAAGAGATATCGAGTATGCGGCGCCTCGAGATCGCGTTGAGTCGTCCGTTCCCGGAGGACGGCGTGGCATTCGAGGAGCTCATGGGCGGAGTTGAGCGGGAGCTTATCGAAAAGGCGATGCGCGAGGCTGGTAGGAACCAGAGCCAGGCGGCTCGCTATCTCCGACTCAATCGTGATAAGATTCGTTACAGGCTCAAGAATCTGAATATGGATGAGGAATAGGATCGAGGGGGTATGCAGCGCAGGTGTAGCATCATTGCGGCGACGGTCTTTCTCGTGCTCGCGCCCGCATGCGGAATCTACAGCACCAAAGGGCGAACCGCCGGAGACATCAAGAAGATCGCCGTGCCGAACCTCTCGAACGAGACGGCCCAGCCCGATATAGAGATCGATATCACAAGCAATCTCCGCGACGGCCTCATCAAGGACAATACTCTGAAGGTTGTGCCGGAAGATGAGGCCGACGCCGTGCTCGAGGGAACCGTCATCGATTACCGCAACGTTCCTTTCACGTTCAACGCCGACCTTCAGGCCGAGCAGTACCGGCTTTTCGTTTCTCTCTCCGTTTCGCTGTTCAATCCCAAGGACAATTCCTATATCTGGAAGGACCGTCGAATAGAGGCGCACAGCGATTACTATCTTGAAACGGCGACTGAGCGCAACTATGATAAGGCGCTCGAAGAAGTCTACAAGGACATCGTGGAGGGAATTCTGAACGCCACGACGCAGGAATGGTGACGCATGAGGACAAATCTGGCTCACTACAGGAAGATATTCAGCGACGTCGACAAGCGCGACATCGTGAGCCTCTATCTGCTCAATGGCCCCGAGAGCTTCATCATGGATAGGATGGCGATGAAGATCGCCTCTTCGATCGTTCCCGAGGACCTCAAAGCCTTCAACCTCACCGTGGCGTACGGGGGCGAGGTAGATATCGATGAGTTCATCGCGGCTGCCTCGGCCTTTCCGTTTCTCTCGGATCAGAGGGTTCTCATCCTGCGAGAGCTCGAGAAGCTCAAGGGAAGCTGGAAGCGGATCATTGCGTACTGCGAGAATCCAGTCCCCTCGAGCGTGGTCATATTCCTGTGCAATCCATTTGATGATTCGAGGGGTGGTTCTCGCTCCCCGCGCGACCTCCCCAAACTGGAATCGCTCGTGAAGCGCGCCGGAAAGGTCATCAGCTTCGATCGCTTGACGGAGGGCGACCTGCGGGTCTGGGTGAAGCAGGAGGCGAAGCGCCTTGGCTTCGAGCTCGAAGCGGATTCCGCGGAAGCGCTAGTTCAGAGCGCCGGAGAGAATCTCTTCGAC
>JAQTVX010000220.1 GCA_028706585.1 Candidatus Krumholzibacteriia bacterium
GCGCAGAAATGCGTCACCCACCGGGTCACGAACAGCGCCGGATATGTGCGGCTCAAGTCAGTGGGGTCAAATTGGAAATAGAATCCGGAGCAATGAAAGTAATCGCGTACATGGTCGAGCGCCATGACGACCATCGCGACGCCGCGAAGTAGATCGACAGAATCGAGCCGCTCGCGCCCGGCTGGACGTTCGCCCGAAGCATCCGGCATAGCTCAACCTCCACGGTTCTGGAGAGTCGAATACCGCTCCGGCTCGTTCCGAGCCGGTCATGCCCAACCTTCGGCCGCCAGCGCATCATGCAGCTCATCGGGATGATGGCGGCATCGGAATTCCAGGCGGCTGGACTCGGCGTGCGCCTTGCTGTAGGGCAACCCGGCCGCCATGCGACTGCGCTCGTGCAGCTCGTGCACCAGCACGAATCCCCTTTCCTTCTCCTCAATAGCATCGTCGATCCAGACCTCGCCCTCGGGAACGAATTCATAAACGTGGTCATGACCGCCGGCCGTGAAGTCGATGTCGAACGCGCTTCTCACCAACCGGCCATTCACGATCCACACACTGAGGCCGTTCTCCAGCTTCTTCCAAAGGCGCTCGTGCACCACGCCGGCATCGGGCAGCTCTTTCCCGCGATGCGTTACCTTGCGGACGTCCCCGGCTCGCCGCCTCTCTCTGCGCTCGGCCCGGTCGGCCTGGACGAGCGCGTCGCCATATGATGCGCCCTTCGCCATGAGGTCATGCTCCACGAGCAAGTGATCGATGAAGAACGCGCGCTCGTCGTGCTCGGCTTCCCTGTCGATCCAGAATTCCTTTTCGGGTATGTACGGATACCGGTAGTGCTGGCCGAAATTCGTGAACTCCTCATCGATATGTCCGCGGACGTATGCGCCATCGACTATCCAAACCTGGTAGTCCCCGCGCGTTTCGTCCCTTTGCAGATATGGAGGCTTGAGCGGCTCTGCCATAGATTGTTCCCCCTTACGTAATCTCGCCGAGAGGGCTGACGCCGGCATCAACCATTCAAGCTTTGGCGTTCCTTCGACTGAGCCGGACCACAACGCCGCTTGCCATCACGCTATTGGGAACGATTATCTCGGCCCCCTCGGAATCCCGCAGGAGCGTGTATCCAAGAGAGAGCGATTCAATCGTGGCGGTGACAAGTCCTTTCGGTGTGCCGAGCTGCACTCTATCTCCGACGGAAACAGAACGATACAATACAATTGATAGGCCGGAAATCAGATTCCCAAGCGTGTTCTGAGCCGCGAGGCCGATAACCAGAGAAATAACACTGACTCCCGCCAAGAGAGCAGTGCCGAGGGCCCGTAATTCGGGAATAAGATGGGCGTAGATGATGAACCCGATAATAAAAATGAGGACTTGAACGAGTGAAGCAGCGAATCGAAGAGCGGTCACATCCGTGAGGTGCTTCTCGGCGCGTTTCGAGATCCCGCGTGTAATGGCCGCCAATGTGATGGCGAAGCAAAGAAAGATGATTCCGAATACCAAAGCCCCCATCCCGGTGGTCGGTCTGAGATACTGGTGGAGAAAGCCTTGAGACGATTGCACCATCGAGACTCCTTTCAATCAATTCAAAGGCGACTGGGGAGCGCCGCGAGCGGCAGCCTCAGGGATCCACGCCGAGAGCCGCGTAATATGCCGCCACCTGCGCCTGCGCGCCCGGACGGGTGTACACATCAGGCTGCCGCGAGGCGATCACGCCGGCGATCACGGAGGCGACCTCTTCCGGGCTCTGCGAGCCGGGGAACTGGCGCGAGTCCGCCCCCCCATGCAGCGCGTTGAGGCCGAAATCCGTGCGCACGACACCGGGAGACACGAGCGAGAATTGGATGCCGGGATACGCGGCCTGCACCTCCGCTCGAAAATCCGCCGTGAGCGAATTGAGGAAATGCTTGGCCCCGTTGTAAGCGGACCGCGCCATGACGAACGGGACGCGGCCCAGCATTGAAGAGACGTTGATCACATGACCCGAGCCCCGGGATTTGAAGTGCGGCAGCACCTCCTGCATGCCGTAGAGTGCCGACTTGACGTTGACGCGGACCATTTCGTCGATATCCTCATCGGTGAGTTGCGACGGCGCTCGCGATATGCCCTGCCCGACGCCGTTCACCCATACATCGATCCGGCCGAACCGGGCGATGGATTCCTGAACGACCCGTCGGACCTCCTCTCGCCTCGTCACGTCGGCGGCTATGACCAATGTGTCCCCGCCGCACGCCTTAGCGACGCCTTCGAGCGCATCCTGACGCCGTGCCACGAGCACGAGTCGGGTGGGGATTTGCGCCAGGTGTCTGGCCAACGCCGCTCCGATTCCGGAGCTGGCGCCCGTTATGGTAACAACGTTCTCATTCATTGAGTCGCCTTTCAGTCGAGCTCGATATGCACGAGGTCGACGAGCTCGCCGAAGCGAGTCGCGATGTGGGCGTCGGTCAGGCCGCGGAGACGCTCGACCGAGAAGCTCTCGCATGCGAAGCTGCCCGTGATCGTTCCGTAGATCATTGCGCGGCGCAGATGGCGCTCATCGGCCGCCGGGGCGCTCGCGAGATATCCCATGAAGCCCCCGGCGAAGCTGTCGCCGGCCCCGGTGGGATCGAAAACCTCGCCGAGCGGGTACGCGGGCGCGAAGAAGCGGGACTCCCTGGTGAAGAGGAAGGCGCCGTGCTCCCCCTTCTTGATGACGACGGCGCGCGGGCCCATCTCGAGTATCTCTTTCGCCGCGCGGACGAGGTTCGACTTACCGCTCAGGTCGCGCGCCTCGCTGTCGTTCACGAAAAGAACATCCACGCGACGCAGGAGGCGCGAGAGCGACTCCGGCTTGCGCTCGATCCAGAAATTCATCGTGTCGCATCCGACGAACGGCCGCGCATCGGCCTGGTCGAGGACGTTCATCTGGATATCGGGATCGATGTTGCCGAGAAACAGCCAGCGGGTCGAGCGGTAGGAAGGCGGAAGCTCCGGTCTGAACTCGGCGAACACGTTGAGCTCCGTGCAGAGCGTCTCTCGCTCGTTGGGATCCTCGCCGTAGCGGCCCTCCCAGAAGAAGGTTTTGCCGTCCGCCTCGACGATGAGCCCCTCGAGGTCCACGCCGCGATCCTCGAGAATCAGCCTGTGCTCGGCGCAGAAATCGCCGCCTACGACCGCGACGATCTTCACCGGCGAGAAATGGCTCGCGGCGAGCGAGAAATACGTCGCGGAGCCTCCGATCACCCGATCGGCCCTTCCCCATGGCGCCTCGACCGTGTCGAATGCGACGGTGCCTACGACTACGATGCTCATTTGCATCCTTTCATTCGTTGTTCACGCGGCGTGGCCCGCGTTACATCTTATCCGGCGCCGAGACCCCGAGCACGCGGAGCGACTCGGCGAGCACGATCCGCGTCGCCTCGGCCAGGAGCAGCCTCGCCTCGCTCAGCCGCCTGTTGCTGGAGACGATCCGGCATATATGATAGAAGCGGTGGAACGACGCGGCGAGCTGCTGGGCGTACGCGGTGAGGAAATGCGGCTCGCGCGTGAGCGCGGCGCCCTCGATGAGCTCCGGAAATATGACGAGCTTCCGCATAAGCTCCATTTCCTCCGCCTCTGTGAGGAGCTCGACGCACGAAGCATCGGCCGGGAAATCGACGCCCTCCTCTCGCGCGTACTGGACGACGCTCGATATGCGCGCGTGCGCGTACTGCACGTAGTACACGGGGTTCTCGTCCGACTCCTTCCGCGCGAGAGTGAGATTGAAATCGAGATGCGCGGAGGTCTTGCGCATCAGGAAGAAGAACTTGGCCGCGTCCACCCCGACGTCGTCGACGAGATCGCGCAGCGATACGAACTCGCCTCCGCGCTTCGACATGCTCACGACCTTCCCCTCCTCGACGAGCCTGACCCATTGAACGATGAGCACCTCGAGCCAGCCCTGTGGGGCGCCGAGGACCTGGGAAACCGACTGCATCCGCTTGATGTGCCCGTGGTGGTCGGGGCCCCAGACGTCGACGGCCTTGACGAAACCGCGCTGGAGCTTGTTCAGGTGGTACGCCGCATCCGCGAGAAAGTACGTCGGCGAGCCGTCGCTGCGCACGAGCACGCGGTCTTTCTCGTCGCCGAGCGCGGCCGAGCGGAACCATTGAGCTCCGTCCTCCTCGTACACGACGCCGCGCTGTGTGAGAGCGTCGAGGGGCTTCCAGATCTCGCGATCCCCCGAC
>JAQTVX010000221.1 GCA_028706585.1 Candidatus Krumholzibacteriia bacterium
ACGCCCAGCTCCGGTCCATGATCGCGACTCTATATCAGGAACGTGAGCGGCTGCTCCAATTCCGCGAGGAGCGGAACCGTCTCAGAGAGCTGCTCGATCTCAAGAGCGATTCGTTTTACGAGTTTCTCTCCTGCGAGGTGACCGGGCGCTCGACCACGTCCTTCTTGCACTCGATCATGGTTGACCGCGGCTCCTCGGACTCGGTACGGGTCGGGATGGCCGTCGTCGACTACCGTGGTCTCGTGGGGCGGGTTTCGCAGGTGTTCCCGACGGCCGCGCAGGTGCTCCTCATCAACAACAAATCGATCTCGGTGAGCTGCATCGACCGCCGCAGCCGCGTCGTCGGGATGCTCGAATGGGATAGGGGCAACTATTTCAGGCTTGAATACGTCGGCAAGGAAGAGGACGTCGTTCTCGGGGATACGCTCATCACGAGCGGGCTCGGACTTCTGTTCCCGAAGAGCTTCCCCGTGGGCACGGTTTACCAGATCACGAACGAGAAAGGCGGGGTCGCGAAGCGCGTCCATGTCGCGAGCTTCGCCAATTTGAACGCCCTCGAGGAGCTCTTCATCGTGAAGGGCGGTAGGGGATGGAGCGATTCAGGCGTGCTCGATGAGCTCGAAACGCTGCAGAATAAGCGCGTCCACGGGAGGTGAGCGGTGAACTTCGTACGGATCATTTTCGTGGCGCTCATCGTCTTTGTCATCCAGCTGACCGCGATTCATCGGATCGCGATCGCGGGATGCACGCCGGATCTCGCCGTCATTCTGCTTGTCGCCCTCGTGCTCGAGCGCGGTCCAGTGGTCGCCGTGATCATCGGGTTCTTCCTCGGATTTCTCCAGGATCTCGGGAACGCGTCACTGCTCGGAATGAACGCGCTCGCGAAATCTATCCTCGCCTACGGGGTCTCGCGGGTCGGCGGGGGGCTTCTTCCAGAGAACGTGTTCTACAAGGGACTCATAATCTTCGCCGCCTGCCTTCTCAACGACATCATCACGCTTCCGATCGCGATGTCCTTTTCCGTGCGGGAGATGTTCGTATCGTTCTTCAGGTATTCCCTGCTTTCGGCGCTCTATTCCTCGCTCATGGGCGTGGCTATTTTCGCGCTCATCGAGCTTCTGACTCGAAGGGTGGTGCGTCCCGGTGGCGGATTTTGACCGTCACGAGGAATCCGTACTCGATCCCCGGCGACGCACGCTCTCGATGATTCTGGTCGGACTGATGGCGCTTCTCATGGTTCGGCTTTTCGTGCTCCAGGTGGTCCGGTACGAGTACTACACCAAGCTTTCCTTCTCGAACCAGCTCCAGCGGGAGCGGATAATCGCTCCGCGCGGGATCATCCGGGCGCGCGACGGTTCGAAGCTGGTCGTCAATATGCCCGTTTATCAGATCAGCATTCTGCCGAACCGCGCGTCGAAACGGCGCGAGCTCCTGAGGCTCGCGTGCGGTTGGCTGAAGCTCGACCCCGTCAAGGTGCAGGCGGATCTCGACGCGTGGATGAATCGCTATCCGGACGGCAGGGAGATGGTGCTCGTGCAGGCGGCGGACAAGGAACAGATATCGGTGCTGCGCGAGAACCGGGATCTCCTGTCCTTCTTCAAGCTCGCGATGGAGCAGCGCCGCTACTTCCCCGAAGGATCGCTCGCCGCCCACGTCTTCGGCTACGTCGGCGAGGTAACGGATGCGGAGCTCGCGAAATTCGACGAGTTCGAGCAGGGAGATATTCTGGGGCGAACGGGCCTCGAGCTCGCCTACGAGAAATACCTGCGCGGCGCCGATGGGATCCGCATTGTCGGCATCAGCGTCGCCGGGACGGAAGTGGAGGAGGTCAGCAGGCTCATGAGCGAGGATGAGATCGAGCGGCTCGGCGGTGCCCGCGCGCCCATCCCCGGCGATGACGTCTTCCTCACGATCGACCTCAACGTCCAACGGGCGGCGGAGGCGGCATTTCAGTGGGAGCGCGGAGCGCTCGTCGCCATGGATCCCCGGAACGGGGAGATCCTCGCCGCCGTGAGCAGGCCGGCATACGATCCGAACATGTTCATCGAAGGCGTGAGCGATGAGACCTGGAAGCAGCTTTTCGAGGATCCGGCGAAGCCGATGTATAACAGGATCGTCCAGGGGGCGTATCCTCCCGGATCGGTGTTCAAGCTGGTGACTGCCTACGCGGCGCTCACGAACGGGAAGATCTCCAAACACGCATATCAGAAGCCGTGCTACGGCGGGCTGCAGTTCGGAAACCGTTACTTCAAGTGTTGGCAAGACAAGGGCCACGGCGCGCTCCAGATCGATATGGCGATCATCCAGTCGTGCGACGTGTTCTTCTACCAGCTCGGGGAAAAGCTCTCGGTGGGCGAGTTCGCTCAGGCGGGCCGCCTCTTCGGTCTTGGAAAGAAAACCGGGATCGATCTCCCCAGCGAGGTCCCCGGGAACCTTCCCGATCAGGCGTATCTCGATCGCCGGTTCGGAAAACGCGGCTGGTCGAGAGGGCTTCTCCTCAACTACTCGATCGGGCAGGGCGAGATTCTCACGACTCCCGTGCAGCTCTGCGCCCTTGTGGCGAGGTTCGCGAACGGCGGGAAGATGGTGCGTCCGCACGTCGTGCGGAAGATCATTGACCCCGATGGAAAGACGGTCTTCACGGCCGGGGAAACGGCCGCGCCGATCGCGGGCGTCGATCAGGACGCGCTCCAGTATATCCGGGAGGCGATGCGTCAGGTCGTCGAGAACGATCATGGAACCGGACGAGCCGCCGCGCTGAACGGAATCTCGGTCGCCGGAAAGACCGGGACCGCGCAGAACCCGCTCGGGCAGGATCACGCGATATTCGTGGCCTATGCGCCGGCGGAGGATCACGCGATCTGCATTGCGATCGTGATGGAGAACGCGGGGCACGGCGGCTCGATGGCGGCGCCCGTGGCGAAACAGGTGATGGCCGCTTTCTTCAATCCGCTCGAGGGAGCAGGACCAATGGTGATCCGTTCGCCCGGCGCAGGGAGATAGCACGATGTGGGAGAAGTATTTTCATGATTTCGACTGGCTGATCCTGCTATCCACGATTCTCTTGATCGTGATGGGGTGTCTCACCCTCTATTCAATCGGGCACATTCCCGAGGAGTTCAGGGACGCCTTCCAGGGCGAGCAATCGAACTACCTCTCCCGGCAGCTCATATGGGTGCTCGCAGGCCTTGTCGTAATGGCGGTGGCGTGTCTCGTCCCGTTCCGGTACTATGAAGGGTTGGCGGTTGTTTTCTACGGCATCGCCCTCTTGCTTCTCGTCGTCGTCCTTTTTGCGCCGGCCGTGAAGGGCGCGCACCGGTGGATCGACATCGGCGGATTCAGTCTCCAACCGAGCGAGTTCATGAAGATTGCAATCATCTTCCTGCTCGCGCGTTTCCTCTCGGAGAAACAAAATCGTCCTGCCGGTTTCCGCGTGCTCTCACTTGGCGCGGCCATCGCGGTTGTGCCATTTCTCCTCGTCATGAAGGAGCCTGATCTCGGAACCGCGCTCGTATACCTGGCGCTTCTCTTTCCTATCCTGTACTGGCGCGGGATAGACGAGGGCCTGCTGATGCTCGCCATAACGCCGATTCTGAGCGCGCTTCTCACGATATACAGCGCAACGGCGATGGAGGGCGGCGGCTACCCCTACCTGCTTCTGCTGTATTTCATTGTGATCTTGATCGCTGCGTATCGCCGAAGACGCGATCTCGTTCGCAGCATCGCGCTCGTCGGCATGAACCTCGGGGTCATGCTCATCGTGCCGATGGTGTGGAAGAGCCTCGAGTCATATCAGCAGAAGCGCATACTGACGTTTCTCAGGCCAGAGTCGGACATTCTGGGTTCGGGATGGCAGGTCTATCAGTCGAAGCTCGCCATCGGCTCGGGCGGCTTCATGGGGAAGAAATTTCTGCACGGCACGCACAAGCTTCTCGCCTTTCTTCCGGAGCGTCACAGCGATTTCATCTATTCGGTGATTTCGGAGGAGTTGGGATTCCTGGGCGCGCTCGCGGTTCTGGTTCTCTATTCCATTATCATTGTCCGCGGGCTCTACCTAGCGGCCAAGTTGAAGAACCGCTTCGCGTCGCTCGCATGCATCGGCATCTGCGCGTACTTCGCGTTTCACGTCGTCGTCAATATCGGGATGACAACCGGGATAACGCCGGTAACGGGGCTCCCGCTGCCTTTCCTGAGCT
>JAQTVX010000010.1 GCA_028706585.1 Candidatus Krumholzibacteriia bacterium
GTCAATGAAAACCTTTGTTCTCCTCGTCCGGTGTCTGCGCCCATTTGAATGCGGGGTCTCGGTCTGCAGCTAGGAGATTGACCGTTTCTTTTCAATGTGTTAGCTTAGTGTAGTTTTTTTGCGGGCTAATCTGCAGAAAGGGAGCGGTCTTGCCTGAGATGGAAAAGGCCTACAATCCGGCTGAAGTTGATAAAAAATGGATCGTGGCATGGCGGGAGCACGAGGTATTCAAGGCGAATGCGGACTCGAGCGGGCCGCCATTCACGATCATTCTCCCGCCTCCAAATATCACGGGATCGCTCACCGTGGGGCATGCCCTGGGGACGACCGTGCAGGATCTCCTCTGCCGCTGGAAGAGGATGAGGGGGTTCAACGTGCTCTGGCTCGCCGGCATGGATCACGCTGGGATCGCGACTCAGAAAGTTGTCGAGCGCTCGCTCCTCGAGGGGGGAATCACGAAAGACGACCTCGGCCGCGAGAAGTTCCTCGAAGAGTGCTGGAGATGGAAGGAGAAATACCACGATCGCATCGTGGAGCAGCTCGACCGTCTAGGCGCCTCGCTGGACTGGTCGCGGGAGACATTCACGCTCGATCCGGGCGTTTCGCGCGCCGTTCGCGAGGTCTTCGTCCGGTTGCATCGGAAGGGGCTCATATACCGTGACCGCTACATCGTCAACTGGTGTCCCTCGTGCGGGACTGCGATAAGCGACGAGGAGGTCGATTTCGTAGAGACGCACGGGAAGCTCTACTACGTCGCGTACCCGTTCGCAGAGGGCGTCGGCGAGATCGTGGTCGGAACGACGCGCCCGGAAACGATACTGGGAGACGTCGCCGTGGCGGTGAATCCCGGTGACGGGAGGACCAAGGCTCTCGAGGGGAAAATGCTGGCACTTCCGCTCGTCGACCGCCAGATTCCGATAATCTTCGATGATGCGGTCGACCCCGCCTTCGGAACCGGATGCCTCAAGGTCACCCCCGCTCACGACGCCACGGATTTCGCAATCGGTCTCAAGCACTCTCTCGCTCCGGTGATTGTCATCGATCGAGAGGGTAAGATGAACGAGAATGCCGGGCGTTTCGCGGGGCTCGATAGGCGGGAGGCGAGGAAGCAGATTCTCTCCGCGCTCGAGGAGCAGGGGCTTCTGAGGAAGATCGAGGATTACGATCATTCGATCGGCCACCACGACCGATGCGGCACGGCGATCGAGCCGTACATCTCCAGACAGTGGTTCATGTGCATGAAGTCTCTCGCCGAACCGGCCATTGAGGTCGTGGAGCAGGGCGGAGTGACCTTCACGCCAGAGCGTTGGAGGAATATCTATCTCTCATGGATGGAGAACATCAGGGATTGGTGCATTTCGCGGCAGCTCTGGTGGGGACATCGCATTCCAGTGTGGTACTGCGGCGACTGTGAGGAAACGGTCCTTGCGGTCGATGAACCGAAAAGCTGCCCCCGATGCGGAGGAGCGAAGCTCCGGCAAGACGATGACGTTCTGGATACGTGGTTTTCGTCCTGGCTCTGGAGTTTCTCGCCGATGGGATGGCCCGAAGAAACAAAAGATCTCGAGCGTTTCCACCCGACGAGCGTTCTCGTTACGGGAGGGGACATCATATTTTTCTGGGTCGCACGCATGATCATGGCCGCGATCGAATTCCGGGGGGAGATTCCCTTTTCGTCTGTCTATCTCACAGGCATCGTTCGGGATACGAAGGGGCGGAAGATGAGCAAATCGCTCGGCAACTCGCCGGATCCGATCGATATCATCGACCGTTCCGGCGCTGATGCCATGCGGTTCACCCTCATGATGCTTTCTCCGCCGGGGCAGGACATCGTGTTTGAGGAATCGAAGGTCGATGTCGGCCGGCATTTCGCGAACAAGATATGGAACGCCGCGCGGCTCGTGCTGGGACAGGAATTCGACGTGGAGAAGGGCGGCGTGGAAACCGCTGGATCCGCGGCGGAGCTCCATCGGTCTGTCTTTGGCTCCGCGCCCGGCGGCGAGATCGAATTCGGATGGGAAGACTACTGGATCATCAGCCGCCTGGGGCGGCGCTCGAGGGATCTCGAAGGATTTATCGACACGTACCGTTTCGACGAGGCATCGCGTGCGCTGTACGATTTTCTATGGCATGAGTACTGCGATTGGTATCTCGAGCTCTCAAAGTCGGCCTCGCGCGGCGGCGGAGCCAGATCGCGAGGAACAACCATCGTGGCTCGCGCTGTTCTCGGCGCTTCGATGATGCTTCTCCACCCTATAATGCCATTCATAACGGAGGAGATCTGGAGCATGCTTGCGCCGTCGGGAGAGATGCTGGCGCACAGCCGATTTCCAGGCATTCCCGATCGGTATCTCGATGATAAACTGGAAGCGGACGTAGAGTTCTTCAAGGAGATCGTCACTGCGATCCGGAATCTCCGCCAGAGCTTTAACATCCCACCGGGGAGGCTGGTGAACGTCGTCATCAATTGCGAAAACGGGCGCGGTCTGCCGGAGCGGCTCGAGCGCTTTGTGGGGCAAATCGAGCTTCTCGCGAAGGTGGACGGTCTCAAGGTCGCCGAAGGCGCGGCGAAACCTTCGGGATCGGTGGGTGCGGGCCTCGCGAACGTCGAGATATACATGATGCTCAGGGGTATCATCGACGTCGACGCGGAGAAGCGTCGTCTCGGCAAAGAGCTCGAGAAGCTGGGGCGCGAGTGCGAGAAGGTCGATGGGCGTCTCAGAGACCGTCGATTCATTGAAAAGGCGCCGCCTGATGTTGTGGAACAGGAGAGAAACCGTTACAATGAGATGTCCGACAAGAAACGGCGTATAGTCCGAATCCTGGAGGATCTTGGGTGAACGACGATCACAAGGAAATCGGCGATATCTTCGATGAGAAGCCGGGAGAGAAGGCCGGAGAGACGGAAGCGATGAATCCGCTCGTGCCGGCGCAGAATCAGCTTGGCGAAGCGGCCAAGAGCGAAAACGAGAAGCCGCCGGGAGACAAGCCGTCCGACGACAAGCCTGCGTTTCCCAAGGGAGAGGAAACGGTTGGGGAGATACTGCTGGCCGCACGCGAGCGCATGGGGCAGACGATCGAGTTCATGAGCCAGGAGACGAAGATACCCAAGCAGATGCTTCAGTACCTCGAAACCGACAACTATGAGGCTCTCCCCGCCAAGGTATACTCGAAGAGTTTTCTGCGCACGTACGCCCTGGCTCTTGATCTCGACGCGCAGTACGTGCTGAACAAGTACGAGGTTCAGACTGGCCAAACGCACAAGAGCAAGGGAGATCACTGGGAAATAGAATCCGAGGTAGTCGAAGAGAAGCTCCGCTCTCCGAATTTGCTGAAACGATACATGATTCCCGCGGCCATCATTGTGCTTCTCGTTGTTTTCATTGTCAAGTTCGCCGGAAGGAGAGAGGAAAAAACCGAGCCGCCGAAGCAGATCGATCTCAAGGAGGAGCTTCTTGAGGGGAAGTCCTCTCAGGCGGTTGAACCCGCGAAGCAGGTGCTCGAACCGGCCGAGGCGCAGGCCGCGGTCGAGCCGATGGAGCTCGGGATCATAGCGAATCCGACGGACAGCTGCTGGTTCGAGCTCGTCGCGATCTCGATAGTGGAGCAGCAGCCCGAGACGACTATCAGTCGATTCACACTGCAGCCCGGACGTTCGAGAACCTTCGAGGCGACGGAGGAGTTCTTTTTCAGGAAGGTCGGCAACGCGGGCGGATTCGTGATGGAGCTGAACGGCTCCAAGCTCCCCACCCTCGGGAAAAGGGGGAGAGTCATCACCAACTACCGGATCACGCGTGAGAACCTTCCAAAGGGAAAGAAAGACTAGCGGCTCGCGCGCGGGTACGCCATGCCCCTCTTCAAGCTCACATCGCAGTACAAACCGACGGGCGACCAGCCCGAGGCTATCGAAAGTCTCGTGCGCAACATCAAGGAGGGGCGGAAATTCCAAACCCTTCTCGGCGTAACGGGCTCGGGAAAGACCTTCACGATCGCAAACGCGATCGAACGCACGGGAATGAGCGCGCTCATCATCTCGCACAACAAGACGCTCGCCGCGCAGCTCTACGGCGAGATGAAGAGCCTCTTTCCGGAAAACGCTGTGGAGTACTTCATCAGCTACTACGACTACTACCAGCCGGAGGCCTTCATTCCATCGACCGACACTTACATCGAGAAGGATGCTTCGATCAACCAGGACATCGATCGCCTCAGGCTGCACGCGACGGGCTCGCTCCTCACCAGGAACGACGTGATCGTTGTGGCGAGCGTTTCGTGCATCTACGGCCTGGGCTCTCCCGAGGAGTTCGGAAAGCTCAGCTTCACCGTGACGACTGGGGAGCACGCCGGCCGCGACGAGATTCTGCACCGCCTAGTCCAGATCCAATACTCGCGCAACGACGTTGATCTCGCTCGCGGGGTTTTCAGGGTCCGTGGGGACACGATCGAGCTCCGGCCGGCATACATGGAAGAGGCGATTCGGATCGAGCTTTTCGACGACGTCATCGACAGGATCAGCGTCATCCATCCGGTGACGGGGGAGACGATCCGCCGGGTCGATACCGCGGTGATATTCCCATCCTCGCACTTCGTGACGTCGGGGGAAAACCTCGAATGCGCGATCGATAGGATCGATTCCGAGCTCGTCGAAAGGCTCGCTGAGCTGAACGCTCAGGGGAAATATTTCGAGGCCAAGCGCCTCGAAACCAGAACGAGGTACGATCTCGAAATGCTCCGCGAGATGGGCTACTGCCCCGGCATCGAGAACTACTCGAGACACTTTTCCGACCGTCGCGCCGGGGAGCGTCCGGCGACGCTCCTGGATTATTTCCGCGGCGACTTTCTCGTCGTCATCGACGAGTCGCACGTGACGATTCCCCAGATGCGGGGCATGTACGAGGGGGATAGGAGCCGCAAGGCGACGCTCATCGAGCACGGATTCAGGCTCCCTTCGGCGCTGGATAACAGACCGCTCACGTACGATGAGTTCGAAGGCATCGTGCCGCGCGTGATCTTCGTTTCGGCGACGCCGGGGGACTTCGAGTTCGAACGCTCGGGTGGAGAGGTGGTCGAGCAGATCGTGCGTCCGACCGGGCTCGTCGATCCGGTGAGCGAGGTGCGCCCGGTGAAGGGCCAGGTCGACGATCTGCTGAGCGAGATCAGGAAGCGCGTGGAGAGACGAGAGCGCGTGCTCGTCACCACGCTCACGAAGCGCATGGCGGAGGATCTCACCTCGTACCTGTCCGGTCTCGGCGTGCGAATCCGATACCTGCACAGCGATATACACGCTCTCGAGCGCATCGAGATACTCCGCGATCTGCGCTTCGGCGAGTTCGACGTCCTCGTGGGCATCAACTTGCTCCGCGAGGGGCTCGATCTCCCCGAGGTCTCGCTCGTCGCGGTGCTCGACGCTGACAAGGAGGGATTCCTCCGCTCGAGAACGTCGCTGATCCAGACCGCGGGCCGTGCCGCCAGGAATATCGAGGGAAAGGTCCTCTTTTACGCGGACAACGTGACGGGCTCCATGGCCCGCGCCATAGAGGAGACGAATCGGCGCCGCGACAAGCAGCTCGAGTACAACCGCGAGCACGGGATCACGCCGCGTTCGATAGTGAAGTCGGTCGAGGAGGTTCTGCTATCGACTTCGGTCGCCGACGCCAGAAGGAGTCGCGAAAGGGATGAAGCGCTCGCCGCCGAGCTCTTCATCCCAGACGGTCGCGACGATCCGGAGCTTCTGAAGCGGCTCGAGGCCGAGATGTGGAAGGAAGCCGAGGCGATGCACTTCGAGAAGGCTGCGAGCATCAGGGACCGGATAGAGGAGATCAAGTTGAATTCGACAGGGAGGAACAAGGGTGGAAGAGCGAGAAAAAAGGCTGGGTGATCTCGTGAAAGCGGCGCTCTCCGAGGACGCGGCGAGAAAGGACGTGACGACTCGTCTTCTCGTGGACGCGTCGCGCCTCGGGGATGCGAGCGTCAGGGCGCGTGATATCGGGATCGTCTCGGGGCAGAATGCGGCTCTTGAGACGTTCAGGGCTCTCGATCCATCGATTGCCTATTCGGCGGCTGCGCCGGACGGCTCGCGTGTCCAGCGTGGCACCGTCGTGGCGCGAATCTACGGACATGTAAGGGCGATACTCTCGGCCGAGAGAACGGCGCTCAATTTTCTTCGACATCTGTCCGGGGTTGCGACGCTCACCGCTGCGTATGTTGCGAAGGTCAATGGGACGGGAGTCGTCGTCCTCGACACGCGAAAGACGACGCCGGGCCTGCGCGCCCTCGAGAAGGAGGCCGTTGTTCACGGCGGCGGCCGGAACCATCGCTCCGACCTCGCCGCCATGATTCTCGTCAAGGAGAACCACATCGCCACCGCCGGTGGTCTGGCCGCCGTGGTCGCGAAGCTGGGAGCCAAGCACATGGCGAGCGCCGAGATCGAGGTCGCGTCGCTGGAAGAGCTCCGCGCGCTCAGGGAAACGCCTCCGAAGCGGATCATGCTCGACAATTTTGAGCCGGTGGCCGTAGCCGAGGCCGTTGCAGAGATCAAGGGTTGGACGATGGCCCCCGAGATCGAGGTGTCCGGCGGCGTGAATCTCGAAAACGTCGCGTCATATGCGATGGCAGGCGTGGATTACATATCGATCGGCTCCCTCACGAGCGCGGCGCCGGCGCTCGACATGAGCCTCGATCTCGAAGGAATCGACCGCGGATGAGAAGAAGAACCGATCGAGATGTCGCTTGCCCCGCTCAGGATCTTCATCCCGCGCGACTGCTCGGTATCTGCGGGACGAAGATTCTCGGCAGAAGAATCGTTCTGTTCGATTCGGTCGAATCGACGAATGCGGCCGCGATGGCCGCGGTCGTCGCCGGCGCCGCCGAAGGCACGCTCTTCATCGCCGAGAGGCAAACACTCGGGAAGGGGAGAAAGGGGCGCAGCTGGTTCTCGGCGGAGGGCAAGAGCCTCACATTTTCGCTGATTCTGAGGCCCCCGAGGAAAGAGGAAGCGCTCACGGCGATTCTGGCGCTGGCGGTCGTGCGCGCGCTCTGGAATTTCGTAGGGAGGTCCACCGTCAAATGGCCGAATGATGTATTCTTGAATGGCAGGAAGCTAGCCGGCATTCTAGCCGAATCGAGGGAAGGCGCCGTCGTCGTAGGACTCGGTCTCAACGTCAATGAGACGCCGGCGGATTTTCCCTCTGCGATCGCGGGAGAGGCGACCTCGATGCGCATAGCCGCCAAGAAGACGTTTGACCGCGCCCGCGTGCTCTGCCGGATACTCGAGATGTTCGAAGCGCTGTATGAGGAATTCCAACGAGGAGGGTTTGCTCCGCTTCGCAAGGACGTCGAGGACCGTCTTCTCTACATCGGCGAGCGCGTCTCGATCGAGAGCGGCGGGAATGTCTTCAAAGGAAACATGATCGGCATAACGGATGAGGGATATCTCCGCTTGGAGGCAGGCGGAACGGAGCGCGTTTTCTCTTCCGGCGACCTCACGCTTGTGGGAAAGACGCGGCGTCGCTGAAAAGCCGGGTGTTCGGCTGGGTACGTTTTTCTGGAGGATTGTCGTGGGATGGATTCTCGCGCTTGACAGGGGCAACCATTCTTTGAAGATCGCGCTTTTCGATTCCGGCAAGATCGTTGGAAGGTGGAATGGGGCTGACTCGCCGCCCGAGGACCTGCTGCGCATGATTGCCATGGAGCTCACCGCGAAATCGACCGCCTCCGCGCCCGGGCGTATTTCGAGGCAGGATCGCAAACGTCTGTTCGATTCCATTCTGGGAAGCGTCATGTTTCACAGCGCGGTTTTCTCCAGCGTCGTTCCGCGCGAGACGAAGAAGATTCGTGCCGCTCTCGATGCAATGCACGTGAGCCGCGTTCTCGAGATAGGCTCCGGTGTGGAATTTCCATTCGAGATTCTCGTGGATAAGCCGGCGAAGGTCGGGCCGGACAGGCTGGCCGCCGCCGCCGGAGTCTCGGCGGCCGGGGAAAAGGAAGCGGTCATTGTCGACGCGGGAACGGCGATAACGGTGGATGTTCTCTCGAAGAAGGGATTTCTCGGAGGAGCCATCTTTCCCGGCAGGGATCTCGTATGTCGCGCGCTGCACGATGGTACGGCCGCGCTGCCGCTCGTTTCGCCCGGCAGCACGGCGGTCATGCCGCCCGGATCCAGTACGAGGGAGGCGATCATCGCCGGCGCGCAGTGGGGGTCGATCGGTGCCGTGAAGGAGCTCGTCGCCATTTCGAGGCGCCGACTCTCGAGGAACGCGCGCGTCTGGGTGACCGGAGCCGGAGGCGCATCGATCGCCGGCCGTCTTGGCAAGGGCGCGCGATACGAGGGCGATCTCGTCTTCCTCGGGCTTCATCGCCTGTTTGAGACGAACTGCCGCTAAAAAAGTCCTTGCGTTTTTCCAGCGCCCTGATTATATATTTCTGCACATGGCAGTCGTACTTACAGAGTGCTAACCCATTCAAATCAAACGAGAAGGGGGGGAAACCAAAATGAAGATCACGCCTCTCGCTGACAGGGTCATGGTGAAGCCCATGGACCTCAAGGAGGTCAAGAAGGGCGGGATTATTATTCCCGATACGGCGAAGGAAAAGCCGATGGAAGGAGAGATCGTCGCCGTAGGCAAGGGCCGCATCAACGAGACCACCGGGGAGCGCATCGCCCTCGAGGTCAAGAAGGGTGACAAGGTTCTCTACGGGAAATACTCCGGCACCGAGATCACCATCGACGACGTGGAATACCTTATTCTGAGGGAAGGCGACATTCTCGCAATCCTATAACCCATGAAAGGGGTGAGACGTAATGGCAAAGCAGATCAAGTTCAATATTGACGCGCGCGATCGCCTCAAGGCGGGCGTCGACATGCTCGCGAACGCGGTCAAGGTGACGCTGGGGCCCCGCGGCCGCAACGTAATTCTCGACAAGAAGTTCGGTTCTCCGACCATCACGAACGACGGTGTCACGATCGCGAAGGAGATCGAGCTCAAGGATCCGTGGGAAAATATGGGCGCCCAGATGGTCAAAGAAGTCGCCACGAAGACTCACGACGTCGCCGGCGACGGAACCACGACGGCTACGATTCTCGCCCAGGCGATCATCCAAGAGGGCCTCAAGGTCGTCACGGCAGGCTCCAATCCGATGTACGTGAAAAAGGGCATCCATAAGGGAGTCGACGCGGCGGTCGATTACATCAAGAAGAAGAGCAAGCAGGTCCGCAAGCGCGACGAGATTGCTTCCGTCGCCATGATTTCGTCCAACAACGACCCCGAGATCGGCGAGCTCATAGCCGACGCGATGGAAAAGGTGGGCAAGGACGGGGTCATCACGGTCGAAGAGGCGAAGGGAATGGAAACGACTCTAGAGGTCGTCGAGGGAATGCAGTTCGACCGCGGGTACGTGAGCCCGTACTTCGTGACCGATTCCGAGCGGATGGAGACGATTCTGGAGGACGTCTACATTCTCATCTATGACAAGAAGATCAGCTCGATGAAGGATCTCCTGCCTGTTCTCGAGAAGGTGGCGCAGGTGGCGAGGCCGCTCCTCATCATCGCCGAGGACGTCGAGGGCGAGGCGCTGGCGACGCTCGTCGTCAACAAGCTCCGCGGCACGCTCCAGGTCGCAGCCGTGAAGGCTCCGGGCTTCGGAGACCGCCGCAAGGCGATGCTCGAGGACGTCTCGATCCTGACTGGCGGCCGCGTGATCTCCGAGGAAACGGGCCTGAAGCTCGAGAACACCGCGATCACCGACCTGGGCAGGGCGAAGAAGATCACGATCGACAAGGACAACACGACCATCATCGAGGGTGCCGGTAAGGCGCAGAAGGTGAAGGAACGCATCGGCCAGATCAAGGTCCAGATCGAGGAAACGACCTCCGATTACGACAAGGAGAAGCTCCAGGAGCGTCTCGCGAAGCTGGCCGGCGGTGTTGCCGTGATCAAGGTCGGCGCGGCAACCGAGATCGAGATGAAGGAGAAGAAGGCTCGCGTCGAGGATGCGCTGGCGGCGACGCGCGCGGCCGTGGAAGAGGGCATCGTCCCGGGCGGCGGCATCACGCTGCTCCACGCAGCCGAAGCGATCTCGGCGCTCGTCCTCGAAGGGGAAGAGAGAATCGGCGCCAATATCGTAATGAAGGCGCTCGAGGAACCGGCGAAGATGATCGCGCAGAACGCCGGTCAGGAGGGTTCGGTCATCGTCGAGCGGCTCCGCAAGGAGAAGCCTGAAATGGGATACAACGCCGCGACGAACGAGTACGTGAACATGCTCGAGGCTGGCATCGTCGATCCGACGAAGGTCACCCGCTCCGCGCTCCAGAACGCGGCGAGCGTTGCGGCGCTCATCCTCACGACCGAGGTGTGCATAACCGACATTCCCGAGAAGAAGGAGATGCCGGGCGGCGGCATGCCGGGCGGCGGCATGGGACCGGATATGTACTGAGAAAACGGTGCTCCGGGTTTGGGGATGGAAGCGGGCGCCCGCGGGATTGACCCCGGGCGCCCGCACCTTTTTCCGGCGGGCGATCCTGCTGGAGCCCGGTCCTTTCCAAAATTCGCTTGAATTTCGCGTTAGGCTCTCATATTTTCAATAAGAAGACAGGCTATCGCATGGATTTGCGGTGTTTCCGGATAATGGTAATGGTTCTCTCCCCTCAATGAACCGGGAGGTTTCAAATTGAATCGCATGTTCAGATTGATGCCGGCGGCAGTGCTTTTCCTGGCTCTTTTCACAGTCTTCTGGGCCGGCTGCAGCAACGACGAGCCGGTGGGACCGAATGGTGAGGGTTCGGCTATTGATCTGATGGCGATCATAAGCAACCCTCTGGCGCCGACGCCCGGTCAGACCACACAGCTCACTGCCCAGGTCAGCGGAACCGGAAGCGGCGCTTCGTACGAATGGGAGGTCGAGGGGGGCACGCTGTCCAGCAACGACGATATTACGGTGATGTGGGAGGCTCCGACCACGCCGGGCATATACCGCGTGTTTGTGCGGGCAAGCGTCGGAACCGCCGTCGATACGATGAGCAAGTATGTGATGGTGAGAAACGTCAGCATTATCGATACTGGCCTCAGATATACGTTGTACCCGAACGTGATCGGTTCGACGCTCTATTTCATCGGGGCGGCCTTGGGCATGTCGGACGATAATTTCCTCGGGTTCCATGCATACAGCATCAATGATCCGTCGAGCCCGATCGATAATATTTCATCGATCACGGTCGATGGTGGCTATGAATTCACCTTCTATGAGGAAGCCCTGCTGACGTCATCGATCACGCTCGGCGCAGAACGTTATCGGCTGCAGCCGATGAATGTGTTTGTGTTTCCGCTCTTGGGGGGCTCCGCGAAGGCGGTATCGAATAACGAACATACGGGGTCACTATCGACGGCCCGGATGAATCAGAACCTGCATCCGAGCGCCTCATCCGATCAGTCTATGGTCGTATGGCAGCACGTCAAGGCTGGCACTGCAAGAGACGGCACGGATGATCTTACCAATATCAAGTTCAGATTCGGAACGACGTCGACGGAAGTCCTGACTTCCTCCAAAGACTCCACGCTCTACCACGGCATCTACATGTACAGCTACTACAGGAATATCAAGCCGATGATCACACCCGACGAGCTCGCGATCGTCTATTTCACTGATTCGACGGGTACCTATGAGCCGTGTGTGATCCCGCTGGACGGCTCGGAGCCGGTGACCACTATGCAGCATGCGATTATGGTCGACGGTAACCATGGCATCTTCTACTACAGGGGCGTCACCATCGGCGAGAACACCGTATTCCAGTGGAATCCGACCATTCCGACGCAAGTCGGGTTCATCGACAACCAGAAGAACTTCTGTCTGTTTGATTATCACGCCGAGACCATCGAGATCGTGTCCAACGTTGGCAGGCTCGACGAATTTGTCTGGGATGAAACTGGCAAGATGGCGGCCGTCAACGAGTCCGGCGTTATCGTCGTGACCCCCGGCGGGGAGCCGGACACGGTTTTCGTGAAGGAACGTTTTAGCGACGACGTGATCGGTCTCAACTGGTCGCCTGGAACCGATAACAAGAGGCTCGGTTTCAGGGTTGTACGGAAAGGATCCTCGGTCACGGAGTCGTTCTCCGCGCTCGTAATCTATTCGCCTGCGGACGGGATATGGTGCTACGCATCGCCGATGATTCGTCCTCCCATGGGTAATGAGCCATCCCTGAGCTATCCATTGTTGAGGGTCGCATTCGATGACTCGGGAGGCATGTATGCACCGGTTCCGATCTCGGGCTCCGGTGGTTCAATAAAGCTCTACTATTCCCACTGACGTTGATTCGCGATCCGGGGCTGGGGTTGATTCCATGCGCTCCAAGAGGCTCGCGCAGCTTCCGCCTTACCTTTTTGTCGAAATCGACAGGCTCAGGGAATCGTACCTCCGCAGCGGACGTGGCATTCTCGACCTGGGGATCGGGGACCCCGACCTGGGCGCTCCCCAAGAGCTTGTCGACGCGCTGGTCAGGGCGCTCTCCAATTCATCCCATCACCGCTATCCGCCGAGCCGGGGCTCGATCCGGCTCATCGATGCTGTGCGTTCGTGGGCCATGCGGTATCACGGTGCAGCTCTCGATCGGGACGAGGTTCTCGTAACCATTGGGAGCAAGGAAGCGATCGCGCATCTGCCGCTGGCAATCGTCGATCCAGGAGATGCGGTGCTCATTCCGGATCCGGGGTATCCGGTCTATTGTTCATCGGCCGGCTTCGCCGGCGCATCGTGCGTTCGGATGCCTCTCGATGAAGAGGCCGATTTCAAGCCGCGCTTCAGCGATATCGCCCCCGATGATCTCGCCCTCGCGCGGCTGATGTTTCTCAATTATCCCAATAATCCCACGGCGGCGGTCGCCGATCGCGAGTTCTACCTCGAGGCGATCGAATTCTGCCGGTCACACCGCCTGGCGCTCGCGAGCGATGCGGCATACAGCGAGATCTGGTACGAGGAACCGACGGTTCCGGTTTTTCCGCTGGCGCGGGAGGCGGAGATTCCATACGTCGAGTTCTTCTCCTTTTCGAAGACCTTCTCGGCTACCGGATGGCGGGTCGGCTACGCCGTGGGCACGAAGGAGATCATCGCGTCCCTCTCCCAACTCAAGAACAACATCGACTCGGGAGTTTTCGGCGCGATCCAGGAAGCAGTCGCGGAAACCATGGAACGGCACTACGAGGGCATAATGAGCCGGATACGCGACGTATACCGCGAACGGCGCGACGAGCTCGCCGCGCACCTCGAGCGCTCGGGGCTTTCCTTCGCCGTGCCTCGTGCGACCTTCTATTTTTGGATACGGACGCCGCGAGGCATGGGATCCATGGAGTTCTGCCGGCTCCTTCTCGAGGAATGCGGTATCGTCGCCACTCCGGGGATAGGCTTCGGCGAGAAGGGAGAGGGTTTCTTCCGGCTTTCCATAACGGCTGCCACTGAGACCGTGCGCGAGGCGGGGCGGAGGATCGAAGCGCTGGGCGGGCGTCTGGGCGTACGCTAAGGAGGATTTCGTGCTAGAAGAGAAGATAGTTCTCAAGGGGATCACGGTATTCGGCTACTACGGCGTTTCGCCGATGGAACGGGAGATAGGTCAGAAGCTGGAGCTCGACATCGAATTCCACCACGATTTCACCAAAGCGTGCATAACGGACGCCCTAGAGGACACCGTGAACTACGAACGCGTCTACTCGAAAGTAATGGAGACGGTCGAGGGCAACCGATTCAATCTCCTCGAAACCCTGGCGGATGCAATTTGCCTGGCCATCCTCGACAATTTCCCGGTCGTGAACTCTGTCAAGACGACGATTCGGAAGCTGACACTGCCGTTTCCCAACACACTGTCACACGTCGAGGTGGTCGTTGAGCGCAAGTCGAAGGGTGCTTGAGAGAACGGCTGTTCTGTCCCTCGGCTCGAATCTCGGTCCACGCGAGGAGCATTTGCTCGCCGGCGTGTCTGACATCGCGGGGATCCCGGCATTCGGGCTGACCGCGCTCAGCTCGCTCTATGAGACCTCTCCCGTTGGCATCTCCACGGAGAACTTCTTCGTCAATATGGCGTGCGCCGGTCTCTGGAGGCTCACGGCGACGGATCTCCTCGCGGCGTGCAGGGACATCGAGAGGAAGCACGGGCGCCCGGCCTCGACCGTGACGCGAGACCGGACACTCGATATAGATATTGTTCTTCTCGGCGGCGAGATCATCGAAGAGCCCGGCCTCGTCATTCCGCACCCGCGGATGCACGAGCGTCTTTTCGTTCTTGCGCCCCTCATGGAGATATGTCCGTGGGCGGTCGATCCGTCTTCGGGACGATCGATCGCGGAGATCTATCGAAACTTCGCAGGGGAAGGTTGGGTGAGGAGGATTTCGGGACGCGCGTGGAATCGCAAAACCACTTGAATCTAAAATAGTTGGAATGATGTTGACAGGCGGCGGTTTTTTCAATACTGTAAAAACATGAAGGATTTCAGGAACAGGCTCATGGCCAATGGAGTGCGTTACGTCGCCATCGAGGGGAATATCGGGGCGGGGAAGACTACACTGGCAAGACTCGTCGCCGAAGAGGCTGGCGCCGCGCTGTTTCAGGAAGAGGTGGATGATAATCCTTTTATCTCGAAATTCTATCAGGATCCGAAGGGGCATGCGTTCCAGGCTCAGCTCTTCTTTCTTCTGAACCGGTATCGCCAGCAGACCGAGATCGCCCAGCGGGATCTTTTCTCTGAGCTCGTCATCGCCGATTACTTGTTTGCGAAGGACAGCATTTTCGCAAACGTCACCCTGGAAGACGACGAGCTTGTGCTCTACAACCGGCTGCTCGAGCAGCTCAGGGGCAAGATCGCGAGCCCCGATCTGGTCATCTATCTCCAGGCCTCGCCCGGAGTTCTTCACGACCGCATCCGGAGGCGAGGAAGGAGCTTCGAGAAGGCGATCACGGAGGAATACCTGGCCATACTGAACGATGCCTTCAATCATTTCTTTTTCCATTACGAGGATTCGCCTCTGCTTATCGTCAATACGGACCGTCTCGACTTTGCCGCAAGAGGCGAGCATCTCGAGGATCTGTTCGCACGTATCATGGAGCGATTTACGGGCACCCGGTTCTACGTGCCCTCATGGGAGCCTGGGCTATAAGATGAGAAACAAAACGACCAAGGCCACGATTATCGAAATGCGCTCGCGAGGGGAGAAGATTGCCGCATTGACCTCGTACGACTACCTTTCAACGAGGATGATCGACGAATCGGGGATCGATATGATCCTCGTCGGCGACTCTCTCGGCATGGTCGTGCTCGGTTACGAGAACACGCTTCCGGTCACGATGGAGGAGATCATCCACCATTGCAAGGCGGTGGCTAGGGCGCATCCGCGCGCGCTCCTCGTCGCCGATATGCCTTTCATGTCCTACCAGGCGAGCGTTGAGGACGCCGTGCGCAATGCGGGGAGGCTTGTCAAGGAGGGAGGCGCCGAATGCGTGAAGCTTGAGGGGGGAAGGCGTTACGTTCCCGTCGTCGAGGCGATCGTGCAGGCGTCTATCCCAGTAGTCGGCCATCTCGGGCTCACGCCGCAATCGCTGCACCAGTTCGGCGGCTACCGGGTCCAGGGCAAGGACGGCGAGTCGGCCGAAGGTCTATTGAACGATTCAAAGGCCCTTGAGCGGGCCGGCTGCTTTGCGATTGTCCTGGAGGGCATCCCCTGGCAGCTCGCAGGTCGTATCACCGAGGCGATTTCGATCCCGACGATCGGCATTGGCGCCGGACCGAACTGCTCCGGGCAGATTTTGGTCATCCATGACATGCTCGGCATCAACGAGATGCCGCTTCCGCGCTACGTCAAGAAATACGACGAGATCGGTCTCAGGATCAAGAAGGCCGTCTCCGATTATGCGCGAGAAGTGAAGGAAGGGCGTTTCCCAGGCATGGAGCACAGCTACGACGCGCTCGGCCAGAAAAAGGATCGGACCGTCGGCAAATGAAGATCGTCACAACTCCTCGAGAGGTTCGGGAAGCCATAGATCATGAGAAGAAAGCCGGCACGCGCGTTGGCTTTGTTCCCACGATGGGAGCGCTGCATGAGGGGCACGTGAGTCTCGTTCGCATGGCGCGCTCGCGAACCGGCTTCGTCGCCGCATCGATATTCGTGAACCCGAAGCAGTTCGGCCCGAAGGAGGACCTCTCCCGCTACCCGCAAACGTTCGATCGCGACCGTCGAATGCTCGAGGATCTGGGGTGCGACCTGCTCTTTCATCCGGATGAGAGGAGCCTTTATTCGTCCGCCGACCGGACAAGGATCGCCGTGGATGAACTATCCGACGTCCTTTGCGGCGCTTCTCGGACCGGACATTTCCACGGCGTTGCGCTCGTCGTTGCGAAGCTCTTCAATATCGTGCGGCCGGATGAAGCATATTTCGGGCAGAAGGACGCTCAGCAGGCTGTCGTAATTCAGCGGATGTCGGCGGATCTGGATTTTTCCGTTCGCATCGTGCTTGGGCCCACCGTTCGGGAGGCCGATGGGCTGGCGATGAGCTCGAGAAACGTGTATCTGGACCCGGCCGCGCGGGCCCACGCCCCTGCGATGTACAGATCGCTCCGGGAGGCGAGGGCTCGTATCGAATCCGGAGAGCGCGATCCATCGCCCATCGTGGCAATGATGAAGACGGCGATGCGCGATGCTGGATTCGACGTCGAGTACGCGTGTGCCGTGGATGGGGCGACTCTGAAAGCGATCGAGAGGATCGATGGCACGGTGCTCATAGCATGTGCGGGAAGAATCGGAGGAACCCGCCTCATCGATAACGTGGCTCTCAGGGTTTCCGGAGCGTCGGTCGAGGAGATACTCCTCGAGTTTCCAGAGTGGAGCAGATATGCATGAGCGTTCAGGCTGCGCCGCATTGATTCTCGCCGCCGGGCAGGGTACGCGGATGAAGTCGGATCTCGCGAAGGTGCTGCACCCGATCGCAGGCACGTCAATGATCAGGTGGGTGCTGCGTACGGTTCAGGCCGTCTCTCCGACGCTGGTCGTAATGGTGATCGGATACCAGGCGGAGGACGTGCGCAGGGAGCTGGAGGGGGAGCGCGTCGAGTTTGTTCTGCAGACGGAGCGTCTCGGAACCGGTCATGCGGTGCTCGCGGCCGAGAAGAGCTTCATGGATTTTACCGGAACGATCGTCGTGCTGAACGGCGATACGCCGCTCCTGACGTCGGCCACGCTGGAGCGCTTCATCGAGTTTCACCGCGAGCGGAGCGAATCCGCCACGGTGCTTTCCGCCGAGATAGACGATCCGACGGGCTACGGGCGCATCGTCAGAGACGAGCGGGGGGATCTCGTTCGCATAACGGAGCACAAGGACGCAAGCGACGATATGCGCTCGATCCGCGAGATATCGAGCGGGCTATTCTGTTTCGAAAGCGCTGATCTTTTCGGCGCTCTCAGGAAGGTCGGGCGCCGCAACGCGCAGGGCGAATACTATCTGACGGATGTGATGGAGATCCTTAAACGCGATGGGAAGCGCGTCGGAGTTTGTCTCTGCGACCAACGGGATGAGGTTCTTGGAATAAACACCGTGGAACAGCTCCGGGCTGCGGAAAGGCTGATGACTGCGCATGGATAGAATCTACGCTCCGTGGAGAAGCGCCTACTTCACGACTGTGAAGTCCGAAGGCTGTCTCTTTTGCTCGATCCAGAACGAGAAGGACGAG
>JAQTVX010000222.1 GCA_028706585.1 Candidatus Krumholzibacteriia bacterium
GCACGCCGATGCGGAGGTCGTAAGTAACGGACGTGTCAATTTCGGGGCTCTCCCGCTCGTTGTTTACACGAACGGCGAGTACTGGAGCCTGGGGAGAGACTCGAAGCGCATGGATTTTCGAGCAAGCGATGAGACCAAGGAGGTGCTTCACGTGTGCGAGAACGGTTTTGGGCACGGTATGGGGTGGCTTCCGGATTATCCCGATTTCCGGGACTACTCGAGCGAGCGCGATGAGGTTGACCCGCATCTCCTGGCGCTCGGGCAGGGCGATTCGGTCAGGGCAATGCTGAAGAAGGCCGGCGCGTCGGGAGCGCCGGGGAAGAAGCTGCCTCCCTCGGTCGATCTCAGACGCTGGTGTTCCCCCGTCGAGGATCAGGGTGGGCTGGGTTCCTGCACGGCGAACGCCGCCGCGGCGATAGTCGAATATTTCGAGCGAAAGGCCTTCGGGAAGCACGTCGACGCCTCGCGCCTGTTTCTCTACAGGGCAACGCGCAATCTCATGCACTCGCCCGGCGACACGGGCGCCTTTCTCAGGACAACGATGGGCGCGCTCGTTCTCTTCGGCGTGCCGCCCGAGGAGCACTGGCCGTACCGGGAGGCCGATTTCGACAAGGAGCCTCCGGCGTTCTGCTACGCATTCGCGCAGAACTATCAGGCAATGAGCTACTACCGGCTCGATCCGCCGGGCACATCCGCCGCCGCGCTCCTCGAGCGCATCAAGAAGAATCTAGTTGCGGCCCTTCCGTCGATGTTCGGTTTCACCGTTTACAGCTCGATTTCGGAAGCGGAGACCAACGGCAGGATCCCGTTCCCCGGGCGCGGGGAGAAGATCGTCGGCGGGCACGCCGTCGCTGCCGTGGGCTATGACGATGCGATGAAGATCGAGAACGCCGCTTCGCGCACCAAGAAGACCACCGGGGCGCTTCTCATAAGGAACTCGTGGGGCAAGGCATGGGGAGAGAACGGCTACGGCTGGCTTCCCTACGACTACGTGCGCGAGGGCCTCGCGGAGGATTGGTGGTCGCTGCTCAAGAACGAATGGATCGATACGGGACAGTTCAGGGCGTGAGTCCCTTGGCGGCGCCGCGCGGGGTGTGCGACTGTCCGTCACTCCGCAAACGCCAGCGCGAGTCGGTCGGCGAGGCAAAATCCCTCGAGCGTCGGCACGGCGCGGCCGTTCTTGACGGTCACGAGCGATTCGCCGGCGAGCGCCGCCAGCGCGCTCTGCCAGCCGGGATACTGCCCGAGGGTCTCGAGCGGAACGCCGTCCCGCGTTCTGAATCCGAGACAGAGGGTCTCGAATGCGAGCTCGTCGTCGCTCAGGGTTTCGGAATCCTCGATAGGGCTCTCGTCTCCCGCGAGCCGCCGGCAGTACGCCTCGACGGAGCGCACGTTCCACCAGCGCTTGCGGCCATCGAACGAGTGGGCGGACGGCCCGAGGCCAAGATATGGCGCGTGACGCCAGTACTTGCGATTGTGGCGCGAAATGTGCGCCTCTCCCCGCGCGAAGTTCGAGATCTCATAATGAACGTACCCATGCTCGCATAGAAACTGCGAAGTCTGCAGGAAGAATCTTCTCTGCGATTCCTCGTCCGGGATCTCGAGCGTACCCGCCTGGAGCATTTTCCCGAATTCGGTCGCCGGCTCGATCGTCATCTGGTAGCAGGAGAGGTGGGCCGGTACGAGCTCGACGGCGCTTCGCATCGTGCGCTCCCAGCTCGCCGCGCTCTGCCCCTCGAAGCCGTAAATCAGATCCAGGCCCACGCTCGCAAATCCGGCCTCGCTGATTAGGGCGGCCGCCGCGCGCGCCTGCGCTGCGTCGTGCCGCCTTCGCATGAACCGAAGCTCCGCGTCGTCGAATGATTGCACCCCGAGGCTGACCCGGTTGATGCCGAGGTCGCGCCACGCCGCGAGCCGTGCCGCGGTCACGTCGTCTGGATTCGCCTCGATCGTGATCTCGGCCTCTCCCGAGAAGTCGAAAGAGCCCGTTAGGAGCTCGAAGAGCTCCCTCACCTCGCCTTCGCCGAGCAGCGACGGCGTGCCGCCTCCTATATAGAGCGTGTCGCACTTTCCGAAAAGACCGCGATGGAGCGCCGCCTCTTTCGACAGAGCATCCAGCCAGCCGGCGACGTCGCCCCCCGCGATCGAATAGAAGTCGCAGTAAGGGCACTTGGTCTTGCAGAAGGGGACGTGTACATAGAGCCCCGGGGAGAGGCCGTTAGGGGCGAACGATATCTTCGGATCATTCTTCATCGGTCTTGAGAACCGCCACGAAGGCGCTCTGCGGGATCATCACCTGGCCGACGGTGCGCATCTTCTTCTTGCCCTTGGCCTGCTTCTCGAGGAGCTTGCGCTTGCGCGTGATGTCGCCGCCATAGCATTTAGCCGTGACGTCCTTGCGGAACGGCGCCACGTTAGAGCGCGCGACGATCTTTCCTCCGATGGCGCCCTGTATTGCGATCTTGAAGAGGTGGCGCGGGATCGCCTTGCGCAGCTTCTCGCAGACGGAGGAGGCCCGCGCGTGGGCGCGGTCCCTGTGAACGATAATGGACAGCGCGTCGACCTTTTCCCCGTTCACGAGGATGTCGAGCTTCGAGAGCTCGCTCCGACGGTAATCGATGAGCTCGTAATCGAACGATCCGTATCCCTGTGTGACGCTCTTGAGCCTGTCGTAAAAATCGTAGATGACCTCGGCGAGCGGGAGCTCGAAAACGAGCTCGATTCTACCGGAGACCGGGTAGCTGAAGTGCGAATTCTCCCCGCGCTTGTCGAGGCAGAGCTTCATCACGGCGCCCATATAGCGGTCCGGCATGAGGATCGTCGCCTTGATGTACGGTTCCATGGCGTGGTCGATAGCCATTGGATCGGGATAATTCTGCGGATTGTCGACCGTGATCGTCTCTCCGCTCTTGAGCACGAACTTGTACATGACGCTCGGCGCGGTCATGATGATCGACTGGGCGAACTCGCGTTCGAGGCGCTCCTGGAATATCTCGAGGTGGAGGAGCCCGAGAAACCCGCACCGGAATCCCTGACCGAGCGCCTGCGAGGAGTCCTTCTGATATATCAGGGACGCGTCGTTGAGCTTGTAGCGCTCGAGGGAGTCGACGAGGGAATCGAAGTCCTCCGCCTCGACCGGGTACACGGACGAAAATACGACCGGCTTGATTTCCCGGAAACCGGGAAGCGGCGCCGCGACGGGATTGTCCTCGCGCGTGATCGTGTCCCCGATGCGCGTGTCGCTGACCGTCTTGATCCCCGCGACGACGTAGCCGACCTCTCCCGCGCGGAGCTCGGCGCGCTTTTCCCGGTTGATCCTGAAAACGCCCACTTCCTCGACGCGGTGCGTCGTGCCCAGCGACATGAGCCTAATCGTGTCGCCGGTCCGCAGCGTGCCGTCGAAGACCCGGCAGCTGATGATGGCGCCGCGGAACGGATCGTATTTCGCATCGAAGATGAGCGCGGCGAGCGGGCCTTCCGGATCGCCCTTCGGAGGCTGGATGCGCAGCGTGATCGCCTCGAGAAGCTCCTCCATTCCGGCGCCCGTCTTCCCCGAGCAGAGAATCGCCTCCTCGGCCCGAAGCCCGAGCTCGGTCTCGATCTCGTCTCTCGTGTGCTCGATGTCGGCGGAGGGAGAGTCGATCTTGTTGATGGCGGGAATGATCGCGAGGTTGTGCTCGAGAGCAGCGTAGAGATTGGCCAGCGTCTGCGCCTGCACTCCCTGTGTCGCATCGATGAGGAGGAGCACTCCTTCGCACGAAGCGAGCGCGCGCGAGACCTCGTAGGAGAAATCGACGTGCCCGGGCGTATCGATGAGGTTCAGAATAAACTCATCGCCCGCTTTGTTCGTGTAGGGAAGACATACGGTCTGGCTCTTTATCGTGATCCCGCGCTCCCGCTCGATGTCCATGTTATCGAGCATTTGGTCGTGGAACTGGCGGTCCTCCACGAGCTTCGCGCGCTGGATGAACCGGTCGGCGAGCGTGGATTTCCCGTGGTCGATATGGGCGATAATGCTGAAATTCCGTATCTGTATCATATATTTCGCGAGCTAACGAAGACCGCAATCCCTGGAGTCAAACCAATGAAATGTAGCTTTTTCGCGCGCGAGTGTAAAGGGCGCAATTGCCGCCGATTCATCGCCCTCCGGCCGGAGGCGAAGGAGACCACTT
>JAQTVX010000223.1 GCA_028706585.1 Candidatus Krumholzibacteriia bacterium
TCTCCAAGAGCTCGTCGAGAGGCTCGTGCGTCTCGGTTACGAGAGACACGAGACCGTCGAAGCGAAGGGGCAGATCGCGGTGCGCGGCGGGATACTGGACATCTTCGGCGTATCGGAGGATGTCCCTGTCCGCATGGAGTTCGACGGCGACAGGATCGTCTCGATGCGCGACTTCGACATCGAGACGCAGCGCTCCACGGCCGCCCGCGAGAGCATCCGGGTTCATCCGCCGACTCATATCGCCCCGACGCCGGAAGGCATAGAACGCCTCATGGAGCGCATAAGAAGGGAGACTGCCGGCGCGAGCGCCGAGGAGCGCGCGAAACTCATGCTCCCGGCCGAACGCCTCGAGAAGGGGATCTCGTTTTTCGGCATGGAGCACTACGCCGCCGCGGTGCACGAGGTCGCGCCGCTGTTCTCGCATTTCAACTCGACTCCGGTCGTGGTTCTTATCGACGCGGAGAACGTCGAAAGCACGCTCAGGGATTTCAGGGAGGAGATCGCCGAGCGCTATGCGCGGACGAGGGAGGAAGGGAATATCTTTCCCTCGCCCGACGAGGTGTATGTGGGGCGCGAGGAGCTCGATCGATGGCTCGCCCTCGCGCGGCGCATCTCGTTCAACACGCTCGAGTGGGAAGGCGCCGTTCGCTTCGGGACCTCATCCCCGGGGGACTACCGACGGAACCTCGGCGGCCTCGTGAACGATGTTCGCAAGGAGCTCGTGCGCGGAAGCCGCGTATACTTCTTCTGCGCGAGCACGTTCCAGCGGGAACGCGCCGAGGAGCTTCTCGAGGACGTCGCGATGGAGATCGATTTTCCGCTGGGCGGTCTCTCCAGCGGATTCAGGTGGCCCGACGCCGGCGTATTCTTCCTGAGCGAAGAGGAGGTATTCGGGCGCTACCATCGCCCGTACCATACGCCTGCAGCGAGAAGCAGGTCGCTTGCGTATGACGCCTCGCACTTCCAGCCCGGGGATTTCATCGTACACGTGAATCACGGCATCGGGCGATACATGGGGATGCGTGTCCTCGACATCGAAAACGGCAAGACGGAGTGTCTCGATATACGTTACGGGGGGGACGATCACCTGTTCATACCCATCGGGCAGCTCCGCCTCGTCGAAAAATACGTCGCCGCGGAGGACGCCGTGCCGCAGCTCGACAAGCTCGGGAGCGCCACGTGGGCGCACGCCCGCGACCGGGCTCGCAGGAGCGCCGAGAAAATCGCGCGCGACCTTCTTGAGATATACGCGGCGCGGCAGATCGCCAAGGGCTTCGCGTTTCCGGCCGACAAGCCCTGGCAGAAGGAGATGGAGGCGTCCTTTCCGTACGAGGAGACGGAGCACCAGCTCCGCGCCACGGAGGAGGTCAAGAGCGACATGGAGTCGCAGCGCCCCATGGACCGGATCCTCTGCGGCGATGTCGGCTTCGGCAAGACGGAGGTCGCCGTGCGCGCCGCTTTCAAGGCGGCGCTGTCGGGCAAGCAGTGCGCGATTCTCGTGCCCACCACCGTGCTCGCAATGCAGCATTTCGCCACGGTCAAGGAGCGCCTCGAGGGCTATCCGGTGACCGTCGAGATGCTGAGCAGATTCGTCACGGGCGCGAAGCAGAAAGCGGTCGTTGAGGCGGTGAAGGACGGCAAGGTCGACGTCGTCGTCGGAACTCATCGCCTCATCTCGAAGGACGTTCAGTTCAAGGACCTCGGGCTCGTAATCGTCGATGAGGAGCACCGCTTCGGTGTCCGGCACAAGGAATCGTTCAAACGGATGAAGAAATCCGTCGACGTCCTCAGCATGACGGCGACGCCGATCCCCCGGACCCTCTCGATGGCGATCTCCGGGATACGCGACTTCTCCGTTATCGACACTCCTCCACGCAACCGCCTTCCCATTCACACGGAGATACTGCCCTTCGACGACGAGCACATCCGGGACGCCTGCATGCGCGAGATCGACCGGGGCGGTCAGGTGTTCTTCGTGCACAATCGGGTGCAGTCGATCGCGGTCATGGAGGGATACCTGCGGCGGCTCCTGCCGGAGCGGGTCAGAATCACCCACGCCCACGGCCAGATGCACGAGCGGGAGCTCGAGAGGCGCATGATCGATTTTCTCGAGCACAAGTTCGACGTGCTCGTGTGCACGATGATCATCGAGGCCGGGCTCGATTTCCCCAACGTGAACACGATCATCATCAACCGCGCCGACCGGTTCGGGCTCGCCCAGATTTACCAGCTTCGCGGGAGGGTCGGGAGATCGGACCGCAAGGCCTATGCGTACCTGCTCGTACCGCACGGCCGCACGCTCACCCCCGCGGCGATGAAACGGCTCCAGGCGATAAGCGAGTTCGATTACCTCGGCGCCGGGTACCGCATCGCGATGCGCGACCTCGAGATACGGGGCGCGGGGAACCTGCTCGGGGTGGAGCAATCGGGGAACATCGCGGCGGTGGGGCTCGATCTCTACACCCGAATGCTCAAGGAGGAGGTCGCGCATCTCAGGGGGGAGCGGGTCGAGACGGAGAGCGAGATTCGTATTTCGGCGCCGCTTCCCGCCTATCTCCCCTCGGAGTACGTCCCCGACTCGGAGGAGCGGATGGACATCTACCGCCGGCTCTCGAAAGCGGCCTCGAGGGTCGAGGTCGGCGAAATGGCCGACGAGCTACGCGATAGATTCGGCCCCCTGAGCGAGCCGGCGGCAAATCTGCTCAAGCTGGTGGAGCTCAAAGCCCGCTCCTCGGCGGCCGGCGTCGAGAGGGCCGAGATCGACCGCTCGGGAGGGCTCAAGGTGTTCTTTTCACAGGACAGGCTCCCCGACAAGAGAAAGATCGCCGGCATCGTGGATCTGTTCCCGGGACGGCTCACGTTCCTCACTCGCGATGGCTTCGGGATGACAGTGAAGGGCGCGCGCGAGGGGGAGCAGCGGCCGGACGGCGTCGCGGAACTCGGAAAACTATTGAAATTACTGGAATTTTCTGATAAATAGAATAGTTTAAACACCATGGGGCGTTTTGCCTCGCGGGCCGCTACCGTGGCCCGGCAGTTATTTGTCGGCGGCTCCCTCGAGGAGCCTTTGGTTTCAAATAGGAATACGAAGAAACGAGAAAGGAGCCAGCTTTGAAGAAAACGATTCTCTGCGTTATGACGCTCTCGCTCATGTTCTCCTTCGGGTGCGGCAAGCGGGAGAACCTCGTCGTCGCCAAGGTCGGCGATCGCAAGATCACCGTGACCGACGTCGAGAATGCCTCCGTGACGATGAAGGACCGATATCTGCCCAAAACAAACGATCTCGAAGGCAAGATGGAGCTGCTCAACCACATAATCGATAAAGAGGCCATGGTGCTCAAGGCCTATGCGTCGGGGTACGAGAAGGAGCCCGCGTTCGTCGACTTTTTTGAAAAATGGAAAATGGGCTACCTCGTCTCGCAGATGGAGGACGTATATGTAATGAAGAAGGTCTCCGTGACCGACAAGGAGGCCCAGGATTTCTTCGACCAGATGCATAACGAGTATACCCTGAGCCAGATCCTCGTCCCGAACGAGGATGAGGCGCGGTCGATCCGCGAGCAGCTCGTTGGGGGCGCCAAATTCGCCGACATGGCGAAGAAGTACTCATACGGCCCGGAGGCATCCAACGGGGGATTCATCGGAGCCAGCAGAATCGGTTTCCTGTACTACTGGATCGAGGACGCGCTCATTAATGCAAAGGAAGGGGACATTACTCAGCCCCTGCCTACGGCGACGGGTTACGCGATCCTCAAGGTGGAGCGCATCCAGAAGATAACGCCGGACAAAGACATAACCTGGGCGCGCAAGAAGGTGCAGAAATCCAAGCAGATGAAAATGCTCGAGGAGATGAAGGCGAAGATAAAGAAAGACATCGGCTATCAGATCTACCCCGACGCGATAGACGTCGTGTACAGTGCGCTTCCGCGCGACGCCGACTTCGGGGACTTCGTGCACGGCAAGCTGACGAACGAGAACGCTCCCAAGCTGGAGATTGCGGAGCAGTATCAGGGCATGCCGCTTCTCGAGTACTCGGACGGCTCGTACACGATCAAGGACTTCGTGAAGATCTATAACGCGCTCACCGTCCCCGAGCGGCCGCGCCATGAGTACGGCAAGGAGAGCGTCATCAATACGCTCGATCATA
>JAQTVX010000224.1 GCA_028706585.1 Candidatus Krumholzibacteriia bacterium
GCCGCCAGCCGCATCATGCCGGCGCTGCTCAGGGATCTCGGCGTCGCAGTCAGTGAGCTCTATACCGATATCGAGGCGCCGTTTCCGCACGACCCCGAGCCGCGTCCGAAGAATCTGACCGAACTGTCGAAGGCTGTCGTGCGCGAGAGGGCGGACATCGGCTTCGCCTGCGATCCCGACGGCGACCGTCTCGTCCTCGTCGATGAAACGGGCACGGTGTTGAGCGAGGAGCTCACATTGGCTTTGGCCGCGGATTTTATTCTCAAGGCGGAAAAAGGGCCCTTGGTCGCCAACCTCTCGACGAGCCGCCTTGTCGAGGACCTTGCATCGCGGCACGGCGTTCCGGCGCATCGGTCGAAAGTGGGGGAGGCGCACGTCGTCCGGCTCATGCGTGAGGTTCATGCGGCTATCGGCGGAGAGGGAAACGGCGGCGTGATCTATCCGAAGCTTCACTACGGGAGGGACGCAATGGGCGGCGCCGCGCTCGTGCTCCAGTTGCTCGCGGAGGAGGGCTTATCCCTCTCGAGGAAGGTATCCGGGTTCCCGCGCTACTTTGTCGCAAAGGAGAAATTTCCGTTGAAAGGGGATTTCTCGGCCGTGGGGCGGATCCTGCGAGAGAGGTATTCAGGGCGCTTCAGCGATATAGATGGTATAAGAATTGATATGGAAGACGGATGGATACATCTTCGCAGGTCCAATACGGAACCCGTGATCAGAGTTATCGCGGAGGCGCATTCGCCTGAGGAGGCGCAGAGACTTGCGGTCGAGGCGGGCAAGCTACTGTAGCGATTGCAACTAGACGAGCGCCGCTCGCGCGTGGACCGGCGGTAGAACAGCAATGGTTTCGTTCGAAGAGGTGTCAAGATGTGCGGAATTGTCGGGTATATCGGCAAGGGCAACAACGCCGGCGAAATCCTCATGGAGGGATTGAAGCGTCTCGAATATGGCGGATACGATTCGGCTGGTATAGCGATTGTCCGGGACGGGGCTCTCGTCTGGGAAAAGACGGCGGGTAAGATCGAGCAGCTCCAGGAAAAGCTCAAAGGCGTGGACATAAGCGGCCACGTCGGCATCGCCCATACGCGGTGGGCGACGCACGGCGAACCCAATCGCGCCAACGCCCACCCGCATTTCGACTGCGCTCAGAGGATCGCTCTCATACACAACGGCATCATCGAGAATTTCCAAACGCTCAAGAAATCGCTCGAAGCCGAGAATCACCACTTCGTTTCGGAGACGGATACCGAGACGCTGGCCCATCTCATCGAGAAATACTATACCGGCCACGATCTCGAGGTGGCCGTTCGCAGAGCTCTGGAAAGGGTCGAGGGCACCTACGGCATTATCGTCATATCCGCTACGGAACCGGACAAGATGGTCGCGGCCAGAAACGGCTCGCCGATCGTCATGGGGATCGGGGAGGAGGAGTACATCATCGCCAGCGACGTCGCGGCGATTCTCAAGCACACGCGCCAGGTGATCTACCTCGAGGATCACGAGATGATCGTCGCCACGCCCGACCATTTCACGAGCATGACGATAGAGAACGAATACGTGAGCCATGACGTCCAGGAGGTCGACTGGGACCTCGAAATGATTGAGAAGGGCGGGCATCATCATTTCATGCTCAAGGAGATCTTCGAGCAGCCCGAGACGATCAAGAACGCGATGCGCGGACGTCTCATACCGGCAACGGGCGACGTTCGTCTCGGAGGCCTCGACATGAACGAGGAGCAGCTACGAGCGGTGAAACGGATCCTTCTCATCGGCTGCGGGACGAGCTGGCACGCCGGGCTCATAGGCGAGTACATGATCGAGGAAAAGGCGCGCATCCCGGTCGAGGTCGAGTACGCCAGCGAGTTCCGTTACCGCAACCCGATCATCGAGGACGGTACGGTCGTATTCGCCATCAGCCAGTCGGGCGAGACAGTCGATACGTTGGCGGCTCTCCGGGAAGCGGAAAAGCGCGGGGCGCGCTGCCTGGGAATCTGCAACGTCGTGGGTTCCACGATCGCGCGTGAATCGCACGCCGGTGTTTACATACATGCCGGTCCCGAGATCGGCGTCGCCTCGACCAAGGCGTTCACATCGCAGATCACGGTTCTGGCGCTGCTGGCCCTCGTCTTCGGGCGTCTCAAGACGATATCTTCCTCCGAGGGGCAGAAGATCATTCAAGCGCTTCTGGGTGTGAGCGATCAGGTCTCTGAGATTCTCAAGGGGCACGATGAGATCCGCAGCATCGCCGAGAAATACTATCATCACAACAATTTCCTTTACCTCGGGCGCGGCGCCAATTATCCCGTCGCGCTGGAGGGTGCCCTGAAGCTCAAGGAGATATCCTACCTGCACGCCGAGGGGTACCCAGCCGCCGAGATGAAGCACGGACCGATCGCTCTCATCGACGAGAACATGCCGGTCGTGTTTATCTGCCCTCGCGACAACGCATACCAGAAGATCGTGGGGAACATATGCGAGGTGAAGGCGCGCAAGGGCAAGATCATCGCCATCACTAACGAGGGCAACAGCGAGGTCGTCGAGTTGGCCGATCATGTGATCTACATACCGAAAACGCTCGATTTCCTCTATCCCATTCTCGCGGTGATTCCGCTTCAGCTATTGGCGTACGACATAGCCGTCCTGAGGGGCTGCAACGTCGACCAGCCGCGGAATCTGGCGAAGAGCGTCACGGTCGAATAGCTCTCGGTTGTGCCGCGCCTTCGGGCTGCGCGCCAAGGAGGAACGATGAGGAAAACGATACGGACCGAGGCGGCGCCCGCCGCGATCGGACCATACAGCCAGGCGGTTCGAGCGGGGGATTATCTCTTCGTCTCGGGGCAGCTCGGGCTGGATCCCGGGACCAAGAAGATGGTTGACGGCGGTATCGAGTGTCAGACTGAACGGGCGCTGGCCAATATCGCCGCCATCGTCGAGGCCGCGGGCGCGACGGTCGCGGCGATCGTCAAGACGACCGTGCTGCTCAAGTCCATGGACGATTTTGCCGCCATGAACGGCGTCTACGCGCGGTGCTTTCCGAAGGATTCCCCGGCGCGGGCGGCCTTCCAGGTGGCGAGGCTTCCCCTCGACGGCCTCGTCGAGATAGAGGCAATCGCCTACCTGGGCAAATGAGCGCCCGTGCGGTTGGTCGCGTTGCGGCGGTTCGGTGCATGCGGGAGCGGATGGGTTCTGGTGGACCTCGAGGACTTCAAATCCTTATGCCGGGTGCTAAAACCATCCGGGGTGGGTTCGATTCCCACACGTTCCCGCCATTCTGTTCCGGGAGGAAAGCGCGGCGATGAGCTTCCGTCGCACATGGTCTAGGATCCAGGGCGCGTGGCTCGTTTGCATCGGCGTGGCTGTGCTGTTGCTCGCGGGTTCCGACAGAGCTCGTGCCCAGTCCGTTCCCGACTCGCTCGCGGGAGCCGCCAGGGACACCGCCGCGGCGGGCAGTCCGGATACTGTGCTCGCCGCCGAACACGAGACGGTGTGGCAGATGGATGAGCTCAAGCGCATGCTTACCCACGAGACCGCGGGTCTCCATTCGGGAGGAAAATACGAGGAGCCCAAGAGCGGCCGCGTCGCCATGCTCTGCGCCCTCCTCGTTCCGGGGCTTGGCCAGATGTACAATGAGAAACCGGTCAAAGCCGCGGTCGCCGTGGGGCTGGAGTCGTTCTACCTTGGACATGTTTTCATCAATCGCCGTTTGTGGGACCGGGAGAAGGATGTCCGCGATATCTATGATGTCTCGTCGAGGGAGTGGCTTTATCATGATCGATGGGTGAAGGAGTACTGGGAGCGCTCGGTGGATTGGATATGGTGGTCGAGCGCCGTTATATTCGCGATCGTCATCGATGCATACGTCGACGCCCACCTCGACGACATGCGCTTCAAGGTCGAGCCTCGCGCCATGGAGGGGGGCGCTGGAGTCAGCATCCTCGTTCCATACTGAAGGGCCTGCGCGCCGCCCGGTCCGCACGGATGGCGTCATGCCCAGCTCCACGCGAGAACCGTTCGAAGCGACCCGTGAGAAACCGGGCATGAAATCCCTGTTTGCACGGCGGGCGTGAAGTTGTTACTATTCATGGAACAGGAAGGCGTTCAATCTCGTACTGAGAGCAGGATCGCACAATAGCTGGAGGTATCG
>JAQTVX010000225.1 GCA_028706585.1 Candidatus Krumholzibacteriia bacterium
CGAACTCCATCCCGCGCCCCTTGAACACGCTCGTGTACTCGCCGGCGAGGACGTCGTTCACGACCTTCCGCGTCGTAATCTGCAATATTCGAATCTTCCGGGCCAGCTCGGTCGAGATCATGGCAATCCAACTCTCGTTATTTAAATTGACTAGCTCGCGCTACAGGGGTTAGCCGAAAAACCTCACCGCCCTCGATTTTGCAATCAAGGGCCAAAAGTAATAGAAATCGGCGGCGCTTTCAAGGTGGAACTTGTTGCCCACATGGGCATTGATACACCTCGTCGCACCGCGGAGTTCCCTATATCGTAAGCCCTTTTTCGCAGAGGCGGCGGGCACGGGATATGCGCGAAATCGACTTGGTAATTCCGTCTAAATCAGCTTGTCGATGCAGGCCGGGAGATGCGCGGGGGTTAGCCGTGGCCAACAAGTCGTCAAAGGTCTATGTCATCGATCCGACCGAATCGGACTCGCAAAATGGCCGCTCCGGAAGACGGGGCAACGAACGCACGGTATACTCGCCGGACAGCGAAGGGCCGCAGCAGGCCATGCGATCGCGGGGGCATGGGCGCCGCCGAGCGAGCGTGCAGGTCGACGAGAAGGGCTCGCCGCTTCTCGCGCTTGTCGCGTACCTCGCAGGACCCTACGCCATTCTCGCGACGCGCCGCGGGAGAGAGAGCAGGTTCTGGGTGGCTCTTGCGATCCTCTCCTGCACGGGAGCGGCGATAGTCATCGCTCGGGCGAACAGCATTTTCGCCGGCCCGCATGGTGCCGGCGCAGGCTACATCATCTGGCTCTCGGTCGCTTGCCTCGCCGCGCTCCTCGGCTCTGCCGCGTGGGCGCGGGGCGTCATCCTCATTGGGCGTCACAAGGGCTGGCTCCTGAGGCGCTTGCCGGCGTGGCTCAGACATCCCGGCATCGCGGGGGCTTTCGGCCTCGTCGTGCCCGGATTCGGGCTCTTCGCAGTGGGGCATGCGAGGCGCGCCGCGTGCGCGATTCTCACGGCGTGCGCCGCCGCGGTCGCCGCCCTCGTTCTATGGCAGTCGAGCCCGCTCTGGCGGCTGAGCCGCACGGGCATCCTCGTCGGGCACGGCGACACTCTCGAGCGGATATTTCTCGTAATGGGGGCGGTCGGCGCCTTCGGGGCGCTGATCTGGATCGTTCAGGCGCTGGATGGGGCGCGTCTCGCGAGCGTTCCAGCCGACGGCGCAGTGCGTCCGCACGGCGACCTGGCCGCCGCCGCGCTCGTCATGGCGATCATGGCGCTGCTCGCGGCGTTCAGCCCGGCCCGCGTCGCCGAGACTCTCGACCGATTCGCCGTGTCGATGCAGGAGGACGGGCTGCGTGTGATTCCGCTTGCGGCGGCGCAGGCCGCGATGCGCCTCGATCCTTCGAAGCCGGAATATGCGGTGCAGGCGATAGCGATGAACGAGACGCTCGGGCGCCCCGGCGAGGCACATGCGCTGCGGCAAGATCTCGCGGAGCGCTGGAAGCCATACGAGAGAATGCTCAGGCTCGAAGCCGCGGCGGCCCAGCCCGTGAAGCCGGTTGTTGAGACCCTTGACGCCGCGCTGTTCGGGCCCGTGAAGCCTTGAGGCGCGATCCAAGTTCTCGGGCATTCATGAATGGAGCGACCTAGAAGCGCATCTGGGATCTCCTTGAAAGCGCTTGCATTGTGTGATACAAAGACAATGCTCGCGGCCGAGGGACAGGAGATTCCATGGCAACCAGAACCATCCGTGCAGGCTTGAGTTGCGCCGCCGCATGTGCACTGTTTTCCATCCTTTTCGCATCATCCGCCATGAATGCCGAGGGGCCCGCTCGGATAGATATGCTGGCCGTAATCAGAGAGTTATCGGTTGGCTCGATCTTTCGATACTCGTTCATCTCAGCGGATCGACTGAGGCAGGGCACGATCGAATGGCAGCGACCCATTCCGGCTCAGGTGCGTGATATGTGGAGCCTCGGCACGGAGAATCTGCTCGTTCTCTCCGAGGCGGAATTCCCCGGTGATTCGCGATACTCGAAACTCTTCAGGGACACGATCTCGATATTCGATCCGAGGGGCAGCATTCTCGCCCAAAGACCGCTCGGGGATTATCAGTTGAAGGACGTCCGCCAGTCCCACAACGGCTCTCTCGTGAATGTCCGCGCGGAGAACGACCACGACGTATTGAACATTGTGACCGATTTCAAGGGGAGCAGCTTCCTCCAGATCGGATATCATGCTGTGCTGCTGCCGTCCTGGGATGGAGAGTACCTTATAGACATGTCTGCCCGCGGATCGGGAAAGGCGAGCAGGCTCGTTGTCGATGCCGGCGGCCGGGAAACAGAAGCTGCAGCGGCGCGGCTCATAAACAAAGACGGATCGATCCGGGAACCGGGGATCGCAAGCGAGTTCGAGGAAGCATCAAAGGGTGTTCTGTGGGCGTTCGACAACGACGAGCTGCTATTCTCCGGATGCGAGCGCGGAGATCGCGACTGCGCACTCACGTTATACGACGCGAGGGCAGGGCGCACGATCTGGACCAGAGAAATCACCCAACCGATGTCGCTCGAGGCCGTCTGCCATGACAGCGCGCGGACGCAAGATTATGTGCTCATGAATGCCACGGCCAACGAGCGCGGGGTCACGAGCTTCGTTCTCGCCAGGACAGAAGGCTCGATTATCAGCGAGACCTTTGGATCGATCGTTCATGGCAGTATCGGATCGAGCGACGGATACTTCTATTCCGTATTCTCGGAAGAACCTCGTTTCGAGCAAAGGCCCAAGCACTGGTTCGTCCTCAAGCACACACCGGAATTCGCCATCGAGAGCTTCGGAGTGCTTTGCGACTTCCATAGTCTGCATTCGATGAGGCTCCGCGGGGACTATCTCTATGGGATCTTCGAGAATTGCCAAATCGATGGCAGGAATCTTCGACGCGTCACTGCCATCTTCGATATGGGCAAGAGCTCGACCCCATCAGGCAAGCGCGGCCATTCGATGAAATGCGTAGTGCCAGTGCTTCTGGAAGGAATCTGGCATATCAGAGACATCTCGGCAAGCACCGTGGAGCTGATCGGCCAGCTCGATCCCGAAGACGGTCAGCTCACGAAAATCACCATTCAGAGATCATGGCTCGACTGAGCGGCGGCCGACGGGCCTCAAGTGAAATAGCAGTTCAAGACGTACTGCTGAACCATTCGGTTCGTGTTAAAAAACGAGGCGTTGATGGCGATGCAGCTCCTCATGGTGCGCACCCAGTTGTCGTGGTCGTGGTAGAACTTGGGCAGGATGAGCGTCTCGAGCTTATCGTACAGGTCGCGCCGATCGATCTCATCGTCCGACGCCTCGTGCGCGGTCTTCTCAGGGCCGATCGCCCACCCCGTGATGTTCTCGATGCATCCCTCGAGCCACCAGCCGTCGAGCGTGCTGAATTGCGGAACGCCGTTGTGCGCGGCCTTCATTCCCGACGTTCCCGACGCCTCGAGCGGGCGCCGCGGCGTGTTGAGCCACAGATCGACTCCCGCGACCATCATCTTGCCCACGGAGATGTCGTAGTTGTTGATGAATGTGATCTTGAGCTGTCCCCCGCTTTCCTTTGAGACTGCGACTATCTTCCGTATCGCTTCCTTCCCCGCGACATCCTTCGGATGGGCCTTCCCCGCGTAAATGACCTGGATGGGGCCGAGCTTGTCCGCGATCAGCCGCAGACGCGGCATGTCGGAGATCAAAAGGTCGGGGCGCTTGTAAGCGGTCTGCCTTCTCGCGTATCCGATGGTGAAATCCTCGTCCGACATACCTGCGTTGAGCCGGCCGTTCACGAAGTCGATGAGCGAACGCTTCGCCTCCATGTGGGCCGCCCAGACGTCTTCTTTCTTGATGCCGAATGCGGAGCGAAGGATGTACGGGTCCGAGCGCCATCCGGGCATATGAGCGTCGAAGAGCCGCTTGAAAGGCTCCGAGGCCCACGTAGCCGAGTGTACGCCGTTCGTGATCGAATCTATCGAGTAGCCGGGAAACATCAGCCGCGAGATTTCGGTGTGCCGCTTCGCGACTCCGTTTACGTGGTGGCTGAAATGAAGCGCCAGCTGCGTCATGTTGAGCTTGCCCTCGAAGGTGACGTCCGCGATGTGCGCATCCGGGA
>JAQTVX010000226.1 GCA_028706585.1 Candidatus Krumholzibacteriia bacterium
TCCGGCGCCCGCGTCCCGACCGCCCTCGTGCTCAACAAGATCGATCTCGTCGAGGACGCCGGTCGCCGGAAGGCGCTGCAGGCGGGCCACCCCGAGGCGATTCTCGCGAGCGCCGCGACGGGGGAGGGGCTCGATGCGCTCCTCGAGCTCGTGGAGGCGCACATGGCGAAGGATTTCGTCGAAGCCGAAGTTGCGATTCACCCCGAAAACGGCAAGGCGATAGCCGCCGTCGAGAGATCATCGAAGGTTCTATCGAGGAAGCTCAGTCGGGGCCGAATGATTTTCCGGGTGAAGATACGAAGGCGGGACGTCGCCGTCCTCGAGCGCGAAGGCTCCGTCCGCCTGCTGCTCGCGCCGTCATCGTGAGTCCCCGTCGAGATCCGATTTGAATCTCAGCCGGCCTCCATCAATAATGACCTCCGGATACCTCTTGGCGATCTCGACGCGTTTCGCCGCCGTTTCGGGGCTGGCCACCTTGAGCTCGTAGTTGTGGTCGAGCTGCACGACGATGAAGCGCGCGAGCGCGACGAAGAGCACCGGCACGAGATACGGCACCCATCGCCGCCAGCGGTGGCGCCCGATGAGCCGTGAGCAGTACACCGCCCCCGATGACAGCACCATCACGAATCCAACCGACACCATGTAGAGATGCCTGATATTGAGCCAGTCGACGGGAAACTGGAAGAAGGCAAAGGGAAGCACGATGATGTACGTCCATGCGATGAAGAAACGGATCGCGTGATTTCCGAAAATGAAACCAAAAAACGAATACGAGAGCACCGTGAGCGCGATGACGACCCTGATCGCGGTCGCGAAGCCGTACACGAACCGCACGATGGGCCCGGCCTCGGTGACCAGATTGGACGTGTGTATCGGAAAGATCATGCGCACGAGGTAACTGAGGATGTTCTTCCCCGTGAGGAGGATGAGGTTGAGAGGCCCCGGATTGTATGTATAGAAGGGGGGTCTGTAATGAAAGATCTGCGTCTTGAGCATGAGGGCTACCGCCGCGATCACGAGGAGGACGATGAAATTCGAACTGACCACGCGGCGCCCCGTTTCCCGCCGGAAGAAGTAATTGAACGCGAGGAATGCCCCGAGGATCGAGAGGCTGGTGCTCCTCGTGAACATGGACACGATGAAGAAGAACACGGCGAGGATAAACCACGGCGACCAGATCTTCCCGCCCGCGGTGAGCTCGTTCCTGAAATAGAGCACCATCGTCAAGAGCGTCAGCATCGTGATGAGAAGGTCTTCCAGCCCCGACATCAGCATGACCGTCTTGCCGTAGCTGCCGACCGTGAAGACGAAAAGCAGCCCCGAGAGCACCGCTACCTGGCGGTCCCGAAGCAGCGTCTGCACGAGACGGTAAACGAGGAATGCGTTTATGGCGTGCAGCAGGATGTTGAACAGAAAATATGCCGGCGGCTCGAGCCCGAACCAGTGGAACAGGCAGTAGGAGATGCCGTAGACGAAAGGCTGGAACTTGTAGGGCGGAGCGCTGTCGAACAGGGCCGCCTTGGTCTCGGTGAGGTGAAGGTTGTGCGCGATGTAGCCGAAGTCGTCGCTGTGCCAGAAGCCGTTATCGAGCGCGAGGTGAAAAAACAGATAGCTGATCGCCAGAAAGACGACGAACAGGAGAAGGTTTTTCAGAAACGCAGACAAGCTTCCTCCCTACGGGAGAAGACCTAGCCCGGAACCCTCTCTCCGCTGAATCCGCACGCGACGAACGGGTCCTTGCACTACTCCTGTAGGAACAGGTTCGCGAAAACCTTCGCGTCCCCAACCATGTTCTCGATGATCGTGTACTCGTTCGGCTGATGCGCGACCTCGTCGATCTTGGACCATACGACGGCGCCGAACCCGTGGCGCCTGAAGAACGCCGCGACGGTGCCGCCGCCGATGCCCTTCGGCTTCGCCTTCACGCGGTACACGGCCTTGATCGCGGCCGAGAGCGCTATCACGACCGGGGCGTCGGGCGGGGTCGCCGGCGCCGCGTCCTCGCGCTGGGCGGAGGACGTCGTGATCGTCACGCCGAACTTCTCCTCGACCTCTTTGATCATGCCCTTGATCGCGGCGAACACGTCGTCGACCTTGATCTCGGGCAATATTCTCATGTCGATGTATATGACGTCCTCGCCGGGGATCGTGTTGATGTTGGGGACGTTCGCCTCTTTTTTGGTCGGCTCGAAGGTGCTGATCGGCGGGTCGAACACCTTGTTCTTCTGCCGGAAGATCTTGTAGAGCTTGTCGATCTTCGTTATCAGATGAGCGGCGGCTCTGTGGGCGTTGATCCCCTGCTCGGGGGTCGAGGCGTGGCACTGCTTGCCCTTGGTCTCGATCTTGAGCCAGAAAATGGATTTTTCCGCGACCTCGATCATCGTTCCGTCGGCTGCACCCGCGTCGGGAACGACGATGAAGTCGTTCTTCTGGAAGAGATTACCATGCTTCTTCAGAAGGAACTGGATGCCGTGCTCGCTCCCCGTCTCCTCGTCGGCGACGAGGATGAGGCCGATGTCGTACGGGGGCACGATGGAGAGCTGCCGAAGCGCCTTGGCGGCGAAGAGAGGCGTGACGATCCCGTGCTGGTTGTCCTCGACGCCACGGCCATAGATCTTGCCGTCCTGGACCTTGACCTTGTACGGGTCGCTCGCCCATTTGTTGAGATCGCCCGGCGGAACTATGTCGAGGTGCCCCATGACCCAGACGCGGCGGGCCGACGATTTCCCCTTCATCAGGGCGACGAGGTTCGGCCTGATGCCCGAGGGCACGCGGGGGTCCGGGGAGTCGTACTGATCTATCGTGTCGAATATCTTCGCGTTCTGGAGCCAGCTCTTGAAGAACGCCGCTTTCTTCGCCTCGCCGTCCCCTTCGTTGATAGGGCTCAGGGCCGGTATGGCGGTAAGCTGCGTCTGGATCGATATCATCTCATCGCGGTAGCCGTCGATTTTCTCGTAAACCTTTTTCAGGCCCTTCGAATCCATGGAGAACCCCCTCTTCTGTGGCCAGTGTACAGTTTCCGCCGCCGCACCCCTCCGGGGGCTCTGCCGGCGCCATTTCCAGGATAAATGAACCTAGCACCGGCCCCGGGCATCGTCAAGAGTTTTAGGTAGTTGATTGAATGCGCCGGTTAGGCGTATCCTGCGCTGGGAGAGAGTGATTATGAATTCACGTTCGAAAGGAGGAGCGCGGAAATGTATCGAGGGATTATGCTCATCGGGGTGACTATTCTCGCGTTCGCGACCGCGAGCGGATGCGCGAAGAAGGAGAAGATGAAGATCGAACCGGCCGCGGACGCCGGCACACGGCTCGCCGTATACGCGCCGTGCGACATCGATGTCCCCTGGCAGCTCATCGGGGAGAACAACAAGCCCGCTCTCCAGAAGATCTACGAAGCCTGTCAGATAATGGACGAGCTGTACCTGAGGCAGGTCTGGGCCCGCAACGTCGAGCTCCGCGACGAGCTCGGCCGCCGGGGCAACCCGGAGCTTCTGCGCTTCTTCTGGCGCAACTTCGGCCCCTGGGACAGGCTCGATAACGACAAGCCCGTCCTCGTCGCGGACGCGAAGCCCGCGGGCGCGAACTTCTACCCGATCGACATGACCAAGGAAGAGTTCGAGAACTGGGTCAAGAATCACCCGGCGGATAAGGACGCGTTCGAAAGCAGCTTCACCGTCATAAAGCGCACCAAGGACAACGGGCTCGAGGCCGTGCCCTATTCGAAAGAGTACGCGGAGCTCCTCGGCAAGGCGGCGCAGCTGCTCGACGACGCGGCCGGGCTCGTCGATAACGCGTCGCTCGCGAACTTCCTCAAGCTGCGCGCCGCGGCCTTTCTCTCGAACGACTACTACGAGAGCGACATGGCCTGGATGGACGTCGCGGACAACGTGATAGACGTCACGATCGGTCCCTACGAGGTCTACGAGGACAACCTCTTCAACTACAAGGCCTCCTTCGAGGCGTTCCTCTGCGTGCGGGACTCCGCGGAGACCAGGAAGCTCGACGGCATCAAGGCGTACCTCGCCAAGATGGAGCAGAACCTGCCCGTCGACCAGCAGTACAAGAACACCTCGCGCGGCATGGAGAGCCCGATCTCGGTCGTCGATGAAATTTTCACCGCCGGCGAC
>JAQTVX010000011.1 GCA_028706585.1 Candidatus Krumholzibacteriia bacterium
GCCGCACCTTGAGATCGGACTGATCGAGGTCCTTGTTGTAGAGAAATAGTATTTCAAGCTCGTCCCCATGGCCTATGACGTACTCCGTCGGCTCGGACCGAACCGGGATTCCGCTCAGGTCGAGCTCGCCGCTCTCGACTTGTCCTCCACGGTTCGATATGAATCGATTCCCGCCCCCGCACCCACCCAGAACGAGAACGAGGATCGCAGCCGCGGCCAGATACTTCGCAACGGACTTAATCAAAATCCACCTTCACCGATTCTCTAGAGCGTCCAAACTCATTCAATTGCATGCAATTGAACTATACATAATCAAATCGGAGACACTCTGTCAATTCGTTTAAGTGCAAGATATGTGCCCGGAAAATCAGTAGGCTCCCTTCCTGGCGATCACTGCAGGAACCGTTTTGAACATGATTTTGAGGTCCGTGATATAGCTGCGCTTACGGACATACTCGAGATCGAGGCGCATCCATTCCTGGAAACCGATGTGGCTACGCCCTGCGATCTGCCAAAAACAGGTGATTCCCGGCGTCACATCCAGACGCCTCTTCTGCCAGGCAAGGTACTGGGACACTTCGGAGGGGAGGTTGGGACGGGGGCCGACGATGCTCATTTCCCCCCTAAGCACGTTGATGAGCTGCGGCAGTTCATCGAGGCTCGACCGGCGCAGGAACCTCCCGACGTGGGTGATTCGCGGATCGTCCTTGATCTTGAACACCGGGCCATCGACACCGCTCAGCGGGCGGAGCGCCCCTATGACGTTTTCGGCACCAGAGACCATCGAGCGGAATTTATAGAAATTGAAATACTTGCCCTTCTTGCCTACTCGTCTCTGCTTGAAGAATATGGGACCGGGAGAATCCAGCTTGATAAGCGTGGCAACGACTGGGATGATGGGCAGAGAGAACAGAATGAGAGTGGACGCAACAACGACGTCCGTGCTCCGCTTGAGAAATTCGTACGCACGGCTCTCGCGGACCGTCTGGAGCTCGATGATTTTCGCAGCCTGCTCCTTGCTGTAGATCGCTTCCCGCAGTTCAGGGGATCCAGCCATCGGTGCCTCCATAACAAAAAACCCGAGCGTCCGCCTGCCCGGGCAAATAAAAACGCTTGCCATAAAAACATCACTTCAAAGCGGGCAGGCCCTAGCCTATTTGCTCCAAAGTAAGATTCCTATAGCAAACGCTCTGTATAGTCCTCCTTCAACGAACCAATAGTAACACACTTCAGCGACTTTTGTCAATCCGCAAAATGAGTTTGGTGAGCCTCGGACCGGAAACGAGCCCTGACCGCCCGGACGATGTGAGCCGCGCCGAAGGCGGCTAAGATCGCTACCACCGGCTCGATCGGCATTCGAGAGCGCAGCGAGCCGAAAAATACGAGCGACGCCGCCGTATGCGCAAGGATAATCCCGTAGAGAAAGACAAGCTCCCGGGCGCGCCGGATCGTCGCGATAAGCCCGATGATGAAGAGCGGCATAATAATGATCGAGAACACGAAAACGAAGTCGAACGAGCTCGCAATGCTTCCGAGTGATTTTCCCCGATCCCACCACCATCCGCTTTTCACGCCGCTGAAACCCGCGTCGCCCCTGAGCCGCCAGAATCGCTCGAACCGCCACATGGCCATCTTCGCGGCGAACAACGGATGAGCCCTGACGAACTCCTTTCCCAAACGCCAGGCCTCCCTATCCGCTTCGAGCTCCCCCTTCGATTCTATGTCCTTCCATCCCGGCAAGGCCTCCAAAGGAGCGACGGTTCCGTGGTAGGTTTTGTTGTCCCACACGACAATGTTGTTCCCTTGGTAGAACGTTGCGCCGCCGTGAGTCGTCAGGAGCACGGCCCTTCCGAGGCGTGCCTCGTTCCTCACCGCCCATGGCGCCAGAGCGATCAGCGCCCCAATGAAAAGGATCGCCGCTCTCGCGATTCGCCCCCGCCATCCGCCGGCCCCGAGGCAGAGCACGGCGGCGACCGCAAAGAGCGCAAAGACGAATCCGTTCGGCCTCGCCAGGCTCCCGAGCCCCAGAAGAACTCCGCCCAAGGCACATACCAGGTACGGGGGCTTCTTCCAGCGTGAGCCGGAGAACAGAACGAGGAACAGGAGCAAGATCACGGTGTAGAGATTCTCCGCGAGCAGATATGCGCTGACGAAAACGAGCGATGGATTCATCGTGGCGATGGCGGCGGCACCGAAGGCTGCGGCCTCGGATGCAAGCATGCGCGCCAGCAGATACGTGAGAAGAACGATTGCCCCGCCGAGGAGGATCTGGAGGATCCTTCCCGCCGCCGCATGCGCGCCGAATAGCCGATAGATCAGCGATAGAACCGCCGGATAGAGAGGAGGCCGAGCAGCCGTCGCTTCCCCATCGGCTCCCACGAAACCGGATCCCTCCGCCAGCGACATTGCGAGACGGTGATAATCGATCTCGTCGCCGCGCAGGGGCGCGCGCGAACCAATGACGTCCATCCAGAACATCGCGCGCAGCGCCAGCGCGACCACGAAGATGACGAAGAGCAGTCTGTGCTTAACGGTAATCATGAAAGCAGAAACGAGTATAGCAGCGGAATCATGATTTCGTGGTGACCCGTAATCGCGATCCCGGCGCCTCCGAAGCCCGTCGGGCGCGCGAGCACGTTCTCCCTCGCGCGATAGTGCTGCGTCATGTCCATGTTGCACGTCGTCAGACCGTCGAAAGGAGCGCCGAGATTCCGCGCGATGCTGAAGGCTTTCAGGAACACCTCTGGTAGAATAACGGCTGAGCCGACATTGAGCGCTACCCCACCGACGCGCCCGAGCCTATTGACGCGGGCGGCAAATATCCGGAAATCACGCGACGAGAGTTCTCCCCACGAGGCTCCGTCGAATCCGGGATGCTGATGAATGATATCGGTGCCGATCGCAATGTGCACCGTGGCGGGAATGCCGAATTGACTCGCCGCAGCGAGCACGCTGTAGCCGCGGTTCGGCGCCTTGGCATCGCGCAGCGATCGCCCTATCGCCTCTCCGAGGCCCCGTCCTTCCTCCTTGCCCTTCGAGATCGCGGCGAAGCAGCCCTCCGCCGTTTCCTTCGCGAACCCGAAGATGCCCCGCTCGAGATTCTTCGGAACGTCCTCCGACGTCTCCCCGAAGGACGCAATCTCGAAATCGTGGATCGCCGCGGCGCCGTTCATTGCGATGGCGGTGACGTACCCTTTTCTCATCAGCTCGATGACGTACCGGGACAGGCCGCACTTGATAACATGCGCTCCGATCATCCACAGGATCTCGCCGTTTCTTCCCGCAGCAGCGCGTCTCATCGCGGCTACCAGATCCTCGAGCCCTTTCACGGCCAGCTGCTCCGGAATGGACTGGCGCCAGCGCGCGAACGCACGCCCGCCTTTCACTGGATCTCCGAAATCGCGCAGCGTTACCTTGCTTCCCCTCTCGCGTATAGATATCGTCCTCACGCGGGAGAGATCAACCTCTTCGAAATCACTCGCCACTTTCCGGGATTTCCTTTCGCTCCATGGGCCGCATCTCAGCGCGGCTGAGTGTATAGCTCTTGAGCACGGCTTCGAAGGCGCCGACCGCGACCTTCGATCGCAGCAGCACCGGCATTTTGACCGTATCATCGGTTACCCATATTGTCAACTTTCCCTTGTGTTCGAAGATGCTCGTCGTTTGCAGCACGGGCTCTACGACAAGGCAGTCGAACTCGCCGGCCGGCACCTTGATGCGCTCACGGCGCAGCACCTTTATGTAGATCGGGTAGTTCTTGCCGCCAGTGTGATTCGCGAGGGCCACGGCCTGTCCGACTTTCAGCGGAAGACCCCTCGCATAATAGAGCGCGCTCAGGAAATCCTGCGTGTTCGGCGGTATCTGCATCTTCTTATCCACATAGATAGCATAGTGATTCTTCTGGTCGAAGAGAACCTTCTCGTCGCGCTTGAATTTCCCCTCACGAAGGTGCTTCTCGAAACTGAGAGAGTACAGATTGTCGTAGTCCATCAATGATTCGTGCCGATCGCGCACCTTGAACACATGATCGAAAGCGCCGTTGGTTCGCGCCGTCGAGATGATGTGGTACGCCTTCGCGCCGTCGATCTCGGCGATGTTGCGAATCTCCAGCGTCGCATCCCCCGCGTAGATGATGCCGTACTGAATCGCGAACGTGAGAAGCTCACCTTCCCCGAAAGGAACCACGACCGGAGACAGTCGAACCACCTCGAAATTGTCGAGCGCGGAATCAACCTCCCTGCCCTCCGAATCATCCTGCCATCCTCCCTCCGATAGCGCGGCCATATCACCTCTGGCCGCCGCTTGTCCAATAAAAGGGACGGAGAATGCCGCAAATAATGGAAACACAACCAGGCCAACACCTAATATTTTACTTCTTGTGATCATCATAACAACCTCTATACATACCAGTTATAAAGTCATGCATTCATCTCATTATCCCACGGCTATGATCCGTCAATCTCTCCACTGCAATTGTCGTGCAACACACGATGAAATCCGCAATTTTCAGCTCGGCAGTCACTGGAGAATCCGTCGGTAGAGAGCCAGCGTCCTCTCCACCGTACGGCTCATATCGAAATCGGCGCTCCGCTTCTTTCCGGCCTCTCCCATTTTCTTGCGTAGATCCTCATCGTTTACGAGCGACACAACGGCTCTCGCGAGCGCCGAGGAATCCCCCGGGGGGACGAGCAATCCGCTGCCCTCCGAAACGACGTCGGGTATTCCTCCAGTCATGGTCGCGACGACGGGAATACCGGCGGCCATTGCCGCGATGAGCGCCGTCGAAAGCCCCTCCTGAATGGACGGCAACACGAAGACACTGAAGAGAGGCAGCACCTCTTCGAGGGGGGGGCCGGGGTGCACGCACTTCACGGCCCGGCCGATACCGAGAAGCTCGATCTCGCCTCGAATCTCTCTTTCGAGCCTGCCTTCCCCGATGAGAATGAACCTCGCATCGGGGCTCTCGCGCAGAATATCCGCCGCCGCCCTGATAAGCGTCCGGTGTCCCTTCTCGATCTCGAACGCCGCAACGGTGCCGATGATGAAGGATCCTTTCTCGATGAGCCAGCTTTGCTCTACTTCGAGAGATCCCTTCGCCGCCCCGAACGCATCGACGTCGACTCCGCTTGGAATGATGGTGATCCGCGAAGCATCAACACCCAGCGAGATGAGACTCGCGGCGGCCGCTTTCGATATCGGAACGTAATGGGACACACCAGTCCTATACTTGAGCAGCGAGAATGGGTTCCTCCCTATCGGAAACGCGACCCTGCGGCTCACGACGAGCGGAGCGGCTCCGCTCAGGATCTTGCGCGCGAGCCAGAGGTGCGTGTGCGCGAGCGATGTCTGCGCATGGAGAATATCCGGCTGCCATCTCGAGATCAGGCGCGCCAGCGCAAGCGGGGTGGCCATGGGAATGGGTCCGAACGGAAACTGCATGCAAGGGATCGCGTCGGAAGCCTTCCGCGCGAGCTCTGAATCCGCCCGCGCCGCGATCATGACCTCGCACCCACTGCGCTGCAATCCCCGCGAGAGCGCGAGCGTCTGAAACTCGCCTCCACGGAAACCCATTTCGCTATTGGCGAGGAGAATTCTCACAGAAACCTCTCCTCCTCGAGAATCGCAAAGAGCTTCTCGGCGATCCGTCTCGAATTGAACTCCGATCGCACGTACGAGCCTCCCGCATCCGCCAACCGGCGCATCCTCGCGGGATCACGCATAAGAGATGCAATGGCCCCGGCTAGAGCGCTGGCATCGCCCGGCGGGACCGTGTCGAGATGAACGCCACTCTTGAAGATCTCCCCGATAGCGGGCGTTTCGGCCGTTATGAGCGCTCTGCCGACGGCGAGTGCCTGATATACCTTGTTCGGAACGACCAGTCGTGCCTTGGGTGTCGTTCCGAAAATCCCGAGCACGATGTGGGCATGCGCGATGAGCCGACCGAGCTCGGCCTCGCTCACCGGAGCGCGAAACGTGATCTTGCCGCCGGGGAGCCCACGTGCCTTTGAGCGCGCGGTCTCCAACGTCTGTCCCCCACCGACCAGCACGAAGGTCACCGGCGCATCGCGCAGAATCGCCGCCGCCTCCACGATTGTCTCGACGCCGTGGAGCGGCAGGTATGTCCCGTAAAAGAGAACGCTGCACGCTCCTCCCCCGTCGGGAAACGGCGCCTCGACAAACTTGTCCTCGTCAAACCCAACTGGAAGCACCTTGATCTTCGCTCCTGGAACGGAGAACTCGCTCGCATAGAACCGTGCGTGGGCTCCTGTATCGGCCAGAACGAGATCGGCGAGCTTCATCGACGTCCGGTCGAGGTTGCGGTTGTGCCGTTCCTGCGCGGACCCCGGCGACACGTCTTCGCGATCGAGCACCCTCGTCTCGTAGCGGGACACAAGCGGATCGAAAACCAGATGCCTATGCGTGCAGCGTGCGATCGCCCACGCGAGCGGAACGTCCTTGTGCCTGAAATCTGGAACGAACACTACCCGGCTCGAATCATGGATCCAAACGTATCGCCACAGGAGCGCCGGATATCTCAGGTGGACCTTGAGCCGCGTTCCCGCGCGGCATTCGGAGGACGCGAAGCCGCATTTCGCCCATCCCTTGCGGATAACCGCGTTCCTGGGATAAGCCGGGTCGTAGCCTCCGAAAAAGAGGATTCCCGGCGCCGCGGCCGCTCCGTTCGACGAAGGCGCCGTCATGCCGCACCGGCCTTGCCTCGCACACGTCCCGCAGAGAGCTCCCTCACAAACGCGTACTTCAGAAAGACGCCCACAGACGCCAGCATACAGAGAACAAAACCATAACCTCCATCCAGAAACCCGAGCTGCAAAACATACATCCGGATAAACCGCGCAATGGGGTGGGTGACGATCCCTGGAAACCATGGCGATCCGCGTCTATCGAGCTCAGCCGCCCCGCGGCGACTGTAGCTCTTCATACGATCGACGTAATCATCGAGATCGCGATAAGGCCTGTGCTCGATGACCCCGGCGAGCCTTGGCGCCGGGCCTTCAAACCTGAGCTCTTCGTGCACCTCGCGCTCCGGGTACAAGCCCTTCCCGCGCCTGAAGAGACGGATGATCCAATCGTTGTGCCATCCGCAGAAACGGATCCTCGCTCCAAGGAATTCGCTGCGTCTTCTGATCCTGTAGCCCTCGCCTCGCGGCGCTCCGAGAGCTTCCGATATCTCGCGAACGAGCTCGCTCGACAGCGTCTCGTCTGCGTCGAGGACGAGAATCCAGTCCTTCTCGGCCTTTCCCATCGCCCAGTTCTTCTGGTCCCCCGCCGACTTGAATTCCCTCTGGAACACCCGCGCCCCGTGCAGGCGGGCGATCTCCACAGTACGATCGGTGCTGAAAGAATCCACGACTATGATTTCTCCAACGCCGGGAACGCTTTCGAGGCAACGCGCGATGCGGTCCTGCTCGTTACGCGTGATAACCACGAGGGAACAATTGGAGAGCGCTCCGGCCGAGATCATGCGCACCCGCCTTTTTTCGAACCGCCTCGCGCGCCTGCTTCATCCTCGAGAACCTCTGTCATCTCTTTCAACACTGCCTCGGGTGATATGCTGGAGAGATCTCCCTTTCCGGCCGAATCGCTCCCGCCGCGTCCGGCGGAATACGCGGCGACCCGGATCGAGCGATGCCTCCGCGTCATCGGATCCCATATGCGCGGATCCGTCGGGCCGAAGACCGTAACGGTGGGAACGCCCTGGATCACGGCGAGGTGCTTCGGCCCGGAATCGATCCCGACGACAAGATCGAGCATTGAAACCAGCGCCCCGAGCCGGCCGATGTCCGTCGGCGGCGCAAGCACGGAGCCCGGCGCGCCCCTTGCGATCCTCCCCGCCAGCCCTTCCTCCCCCGGTCCCCACAGAATAACGCAAACAGCGTCGAGCCGCTCGCAGGCGAGCCGCGCAAGCTCCATGAAATGACCCTCCGGCCACGATTTCTCATGATAGGTCGAACCCGGAACAATGCCGATGATCCTCTTTCTGCCCGAGTGAAGGCCTTCAAGGTATTCCCGCGCCCAACCTTTTTGGCGTTCCGCCGCAGGAAACCCGATCTCAAGGCCGGCAGTGAGATCCGGCTCAAGACCGAGCAGCCGGATCAGCTCGCGGTTAGATTCCAGAGTGTAACACTTGATCCTTTCGCCTCCGCGCATGATAACGCGCGGGAGCAAATGCGTGTAACACCAGTTCCGTCTCCCGGTATCCATGCCGATCCGCATTTCGGCGCCGGTGAGAAACGTCAGAAATCCGCTCCGCGGGGACCCCAGCAGATCGATCACGCAATCGACTCCCTCTCGTTTGAGCTTCAGCATCAATAACGCCTGCCGCATCGCGCTCGGGGGAAGGATCAGAATTTCATCCAGCTCGCGTACTCCAGCGAGGCACCCCGCGTAACGTTCTCTGCACAGATACCGAATATGCGCGTGCGGATATCTACTCCGAAGCGCATAGACTATGGGCAGCGAAAGCGCAATGTCACCGAGCGCCTTGAGCCTCATGATCACGATAGAGCGCGCCTCGTAGGCGCAGAGATCGGGACGGCACCCGTTCGTTCCTATTGCTTCCATGCGAGCACCTCTTCCAAGCGCCTGAACACTTCGTCGGCCCCGATGGCGGAGAGACAATGAAGATCCTCGCATTGATGCTTGTGGCAGGGAGCACATTCCATATCGCGCCTCACGAGCGCGAATGGTCCCTTTCCCTCGTACGGAAACCAGATGTCCGGCTCCGTGGGGCCGAACACGCCGACGGTCGGGCGTCCGAGCGCAACCGCCATATGGAGGATCCCTCCGTCGTTCGCTACGACGCCACGGGATGAGGCGACCGCGGCCGCAACCGACCGAAGAGACTGAGGGGGAAGCATCTTCGCGGCGCCGCCGGATCGGGCCTCCACCTCACGGGCTATGCTCTCTTCTCCGGGTCCCGTGATAATGGCGATCTGCGCATTCAACCGCTTCCGCGCTAGCGCCGCGACTCCGGCGAACGAATCCGGCGACCACCGCTTCGACGGCCACGTTCCCCCAGGATGCATGAGGATCGGCTTTCTGCCGGACCCGGATGCGCCCAGTGTGCGTTCGAGGAAATCCAGTCCGGCTCTCTCCTCGCTTTCAGAGAGATAGATCCGAGGAGGCGAGTCTTTCGGCTCCACGTCGAATATCCTCATCGCTTCCGCGTGGTGCATGACCGCGCTACGCGTCCCAGGGGAGACCGAAAACACGTGCGTGTAGAGACGGCGCCTGAATCTCCTTCCGCCCCCGACCCTTATGGGAATCCCGGAAAGGTACAGGAGAAGCGCGCTGCGTGGGTTATAGAAAAGGTCGACGGCCGCGATGAAATCCATACCCCTCATCCGCGCCACCGCCCCGATCGCACCCCGGACGTCACGCGTGAGATCGATGACGCCGCTCAGATTCGGGTTTCCCACAAGAATATCGGCGTAAGGGCGCTCAGCCGCAAAATATATCTCCGCGCCCGGGTATCGTTTTTTGAGCGCCTCCACGGCCGGCGTCGCCAGAATCACATCGCCCATGTAGCGGAGCCTCGTCACGAGGATCCTGAGTTTCTTCCCCCTTCTTCGGGCTTCGGTTTCGAGATCCACGTCACGATCCCTCCCTAACCCTTCCGATGATATCCCTGCTCGAATGGTCTTTCGGATCACCCACGATGACCGTCCTGCACCCGACGGAGCTGGCCGTTTCGCGCTCCGGAACCGTGTCGCATCGGTAATCTGTGCCCTTTGCATGAAAATCCGGACGCAGCGTCCGGATGATTCCATCCACTGTGCTCTCGCTGAATATCAGGACATAATCGACGTAGCGCAGCGCCAGGAGTATCTCCGCTCGCTCTTCGGCGCTCATGACAGGCCTTCCCGCCCCCTTGAGCGCCCTGGCCGATTCATCGTCATTCAGAGCGACGACGAGTATCCCGCCGAGCACCGATGCCTCCCGCAGATAGCGGATGTGCCCTACGTGAAGGATGTCGAAGCATCCGTTCGCGAGCACGACCGCGCCGCGTTTGCGGCGCAACGCTTCGAGCTCAACGGCGAGCTTCGAGGCGTCCCTGAAAATTCTCTCATGCTCCATCACGACCCTCGTCTTTCAGGAGTCCGAGAAACGTTCGTTCCATCCTACCACAAACCTCGCTCCACGTGAAATCGAGGATACGGCGCCGCCCGGCCTCGCCCAACCTCGCCCCGAGACTGCGGTCGAGATAGAGACGTTTGACGGCGCGCTCGATGAAAAACGCCATCCGCGAGCGCAGGAGCAGCGCCGTGACTCCGTCCTCGGCGAAATCCTCCGTCCCGCTCCTGGTGCATACGAGCGGAACCCCGCATGCGGCGGCCTCCGCGGCCGTGTTGCTCCATCCGGCCCGGTGCTCCGCCGCAACGAATGCATCCGCGCTTCCGTACATCCCTGCCATCCGCTCCTGCGGAAGGTTCAGATAGTATCGATATGGCACGCCGGGATCAAATCCGACCCTCGGATCGACTGAGCCGGGATTCAACGTGTCGAAGAGATCCAATTCGACGTTGAATCCCTTCCGGCGCAATGACCGCACAGCTTCCACGACGAACCGCGCACCCTTTCTGGGTTTCGAGAGGCGGCCATAACAGAGAACCCGGAACGGCCCGGACGATTCGTGAGGAACTGGATGGAAGAGCTCCGGGTTTACGCCTCCGATTCCATCGATGGGCTCGACGCCGTATCGCCTGCGGACGCGCCGCGCGAGCCCCGATGAATTCACCATGATGCGGTGCATCCCGGAACGGATGATCCGATCTTCCCCCTCCACGCGCTCAAGCTGGATGTAGAATATTCGGATGCGCGCAGCCGTCCCGTCGAGCAGAGCGAGAAGCTCGGGGGAACCGCAGATAAGAACGTCGTTCGCGCTATTTGCGAGAGCGTTGAAAGTGAGCGTCTCGCCGGCGAATGGAAGCCACGCAGAAGCTTCGCCCTGGGGCGTATAGATGGAAAACCTATGGCCGCGCGCAACGAAGCAGTTCCCCAGCTCCACGTAACGGCGCACTCCGCCGAAAACCAGGGTATGCGGAAGTATCGCCCCGATCTTCAATCGCGAGGGCTCCTTTCATCGAGCTCCAGCCGTTCCATCACCTCGAGTATCTCCGCCGGACTCGCCACCGCCGTGCCACGCTTCATGACCACGATCGACGCGGCGCAGTTCGCGCAGGTCATGGCCAGCGGCATCGTATGCCCTGCCGCTACGGTGAGCGATACAGCGGCGGCGACCGTATCTCCTGCGCCGGTCACATCCGTCGCCTCCATGCTCCCGACGACGTCCACGGATAAGCTCCGCTTCCCCCGTTCGAAGAGCGTCATCCCGAACTTGCCCCTCGTAACGAGAATCGCCCGCGCGGAAAGCCTTTTGAGGAGCCTTCGCCCGATGCGATCGAGCGATTCGCCCCGGGAGAGATCGATACCGGCCGCATGAGCTGCCTCAACCTCATTCGGCGTCGCGATCGTCAACCCCGAGAAATCGTTCAAGCGGAATCGCGAATCGACCATCACCGGAACGCGGGCGGCACGGCACATCGCAATCGAATTTCCAATGATACGGCGCGTGAACAGGAGCTGGTGATAATCGCTCATGAGCACGGCATCGGCCCTGGCGAGCTCCCGCTCGAAAATCGCCAGCAGGCGATTCTCGAGCGGCTGCGGGATCGACCCATCCTGCTCGCGATCGATCCGCACGACCTGCTGGCGCTGGGCGTGGAAATCCCCCGCCATGATGCGCGTCTTCGTCGTAGTCAACAGCCCCCTCGTGGCGATCAGATTCCTGGTCGTCACGCCCATCTCCCGGAGAAGCCCGCAAAGACGCGAGCCCGATTCGTCATCTCCTATCACCGCGACTGGGATCGCGATCCCGCCTAACGCGGCGATGTTCTGTGCCGCGTTCGCCGCTCCGCCAGGGCTGTAGATCGATTTATCGTACCGAACTATGACAACCGGCGCCTCGCGCGAAACGCGATTTGCCCTTCCAAGAATGAACTCGTCGAGAATCACATCGCCGAGAACGACGACTCGCTTTCCTTTCCAGCCATGGACCACCGAACGCATCTTTTCCAGATCGTAAACCCGCCGTTTCACAGTTTGCCCTCCTCAATGAGAGATGTGGCGGCATCGAAAACCCGCTCGGCTTCCACGCCCACGAGGCATTCGGGAGCGCCTCGAGGGCACTCCCTCTTGAAGCACGGGGCGCAATCGATTTCGCTCTTGATTATTCGCACCGCGATTCCCCTCGGCGATGTCCAATCGACGCTCGTTGGACCGAATACCGCCACGGTCGCAACGCCTAGAGCCGCCGCTATGTGCACCGGACCGCTGTCGTTACCGATTGCCAGGCGAGCTCCCCGCAGGACCGAAATGAGATCCGCGAGGGAGAGTTCGCCGGCGAGGTTCTTCCCCAGTGCCCCGACCCCGTCGATTATCTCGCACGCCAGCCCATGATCCTCTTGCTGACCCACGACGACCGCCGTCCAGCCGGTCCGGTTCACGAGCATTCTGGCCAGCGCCCCGTATCGCTCGCCGGGCCATGCCTTAGCGGCGCCGTACGCGGCGCCAGGGGCCAGAACAAAATACTCCCTCCTCCCGACGATTGCCTCGACGCGCTCAGGCCATATCGTTTCCGGCGTGACGGATGGAAGCGGCAAATCCGGCACCGCGCATCCGGCGAACCTTTCGAGAAGCCTCATGTATGAGCGCGAAAGGTGTCCGTCGCGGTGAAGCCCTGCGGGCACAGCATCGGTCAGACAGGCTCGGCGCCACCGGTCCCCGTATCCGATCCTCCTGCGCGCATTCGAAAAGACTGACGTCACGGCCGCCGAGACGGATGGTGGAAGAACGAAGCAGGCGTCGAAACCATACGCCGGCCTTATTCTTCTTACCGCGGCGAGGCGCGCCAGCATGTCGCCCCGATATTCAGCCAGCGAATCGATGGCCGGACTTCTCCGATAGAGCTCCGCCGGATACTCGCGCGAGAACAGAGTTATCGCCGCTGCAGGAAACCGCTCCCTTAGTGCGAAGAGAAAGGGAGTCGCCATGACCGCATCGCCCAACCAATTTGGAGCGAGAACGAGAAGCTCCTCATGCCCTGATCTGCAGATGGTAGAGCTTCCTGTAGATCCCTTCCTCACGGATCAACTCCTCGTGGGTGCCGGTCTGCCTGATTCTCCCGTCTTCGATGACGATGATCCTATCGGCGTTCCGTATGGTGGAAAGACGGTGGGCGATGACGAAGTTCGTCCTCCCCTTCATGAGGCGGTCGATCGCCTCCTGAACTAGCGCCTCGCTCTCGATGTCCAGCGAACTCGTCGCTTCATCAAGGATGAGGATCTGCGGGTTCTTGAGCAGGGCTCGCGCTATGGCGATCCGCTGTCGCTGGCCTCCCGAGAGCTGAGTGCCTCTGTCTCCGATGACCGTTTGGTAACCCTGAGGCGCGGCCACGATGAATTCGTGCGCGTTCGCGGCCTTTGCGGCGCGCACAACCGCCTCCTCCGGACAATCCTCCATACCATAAGCAATATTGTTGAATATCGTGTCATTGAACAGGATTGTCTCTTGTGTGACGATGCCCATCAGCGAGCGTAGAGATTTGATCGTGACTCCGGCGATATCCACGCCGTCTATGAGAATCCTGCCAGAGGTCGGACGATAGAAACGAGGCAGGAGATCCGCAACCGTCGATTTTCCAGCTCCGCTCGGACCGACGATCGCGACCATCTCTCCGTGCCTGATCCGGAAGCTCACGTCGCTCAGCACGTCGATATTGTTGCCGTAGCTGAACGTCACGTTCTCGTACACTATCTCGTCGCGGAAATCCTTGATCTCGGCGGAGCCGGTCTCCTCACGCTCCGAAGCGACATCGAGCACCTGAAATACGCGATCCCCCGAGGCCAGTCCCTCCTGTATGAGGCTATTGAGCTTGCTCAGGTTCTTTATCGGCGCGATTACCCAAAGCATCGCCCCGATAAAGAGCATCAGATTTGCCGGGTCGAGATTCTCGCCCAGTACGAGCTTTCCGCCGTACCATAGAATAACGACGCTGGCGAGCATGCCGAGCGTTTCGCTCGTCGGCGAGGCGAACTCCGCGACACGGCGCATCTTGAGGTATTCCCTGAAATATTTCAGATTGAGAAAGTTGAACTTCCTCTTCTCGAACTCCTCCATTCCAAAGGCCTTCACGACGCGCACGCCGGATATCGTTTCCTGGAGTACGGCCGTCATGTCGGCCATTCGCTCCTGCGCCCTTCTGCTCCCCTTGCGCAGTTTACGGCTTATGAAGCCTATCAGCAGAACGTTGGCCGGCACGAGCACAAGCGTGAGCAGCGAAAGCTTCCAGGAGATGAAAAATACGATCACCATCGCGATTATCGCCATAAGGCCGTTCTGAACGAGGCTCGCCAGCGAACCCACCACGACGCCGCGCAGGTTCGTCACGTCGTTCGTGATACGAGAGATCAAGTGCCCCGTCTTTTCCCGGTCGAAGAATGAAAGCGGGAGCACCTGCATCTTGCCGTAGAGATCGTTCCGGACGCGGTACAGGAGAGCCTGTTCGAGGTTTATTGTCTGAAAGGTGCTCACGTAGGCAAAAACGTTCTTTATCAGCATGAGCACGAAAAAGACGACACAGAACCGCTCGAGACGCTCGATCGGAGAACCGCGGTAGACCAGCCCTTTGGCCAAGGTTACGATCCCGTTCTTGGCCTGCTCGACCGCCGCCGGCAGAGCGATGCCGTGTTCCGCCGAAACGCTCTGCCCCGCGGCCGGCTTGTCACCGCGCTCGAAAAGGATATGCAGAAACGGAGGAATGAGGCCGAGTTGCACCCCGCTCAGGGCCGCGAATATCGCGCTCGTGATCAGAAGGAGCACAACTCTTTTCCAGAATGGCGCGAGGTACGCGAGCAGTCTCACGTATGTTCGATTAACGCGCGGCAACCGCACGGTTTCATATCCCCTTCCGGCGCTCTAGCGTTCCGTGGAAGAGACGGCTCTCGTCGCGAGCACCTCTTCGACTATAGAGAAAAAGTCCTTGAGAGAGAGCTTTTCCCCCCGCGTCCCCTGGAAAATCCTCACGTTCGGAGCGCTCTCCGGAATCCAGCCCGAGCGGTCGAACTTGGTAAAAAGCCCGATCGACGGCACGCCGAGGGCGGAGGCGAAATGAAACAGATTCGTATTTCCCGAAATGAACAGATCACACTGCGAGAGCAGCGCAATCGTCTCGCTGAGATTCTCCGGCTTGAGATCGATAATCTCCCCCTTCAGCTCACCGACGAGATCCTTAACGAGCTTGTCGTCCCACGGGTTCGCGAAGATGAGAAACTTCGCCCTTCGGCGGCTGGCGAGGTTGTTCGCGAGATACGCGATGATCTCCGGTATCACGTGATGCCTGGTTTTGCTGCTGCTGGGATCGAGCCCGACCATGAGAAGATCCTTCTCGGGCTTCCAGAAATGCTTGAGCTGGCGGGCATGCTGCACATCGCGAGGCATGAGAGAAACCGAATCCCACCCCTCGCCGAGCTTGACCCCGATCGCCTGGAGGATCCTTGGCATATTCCTCCCCTCATATCCCCGCTCTGATAGACGCACCTCGCAGTTGATATAGGGAAATGAAAGGGGATGTTCGAAACCGATCCGAATCCGCGCGCCTGACGCGAATGCCAGGAGATGCCTCTCGAGCGAGAAATGCCGATCGAGCAGGATGACGGCGTCCATCTTTCTCTTCCTGAGCTTACGCGCGAGCGCCAGATAGTCGGCCGAGTAGAGCTTGAGCTGGCGCGGGTCGTATGAAATGATCACATTCACCCGCATGAGCCCCTTCACAAGCTCGGCGTCGGCGTTCCTCACGAGCATCGTCGTCTTGATCTGAGGAAAATTGGTCCCGAAAAAATTGATCACCGGGGCCGCGAAAAGAAGATCGACAAGATCCCCTGAATCGATGAACATGAGCGACGAAGCGTTGGCAATATCGGCAGGCAGCTGAAACGGCTGTTTCTTCCCCATGCTCCGGGCGAAATACGAAAACAACCGTGGAACGACGTATCGCCCTTGCTCACGCTCGTGCATTCTGCCGCCTCCGTTTCGCGGGCTTCCGCTTCCGCCCGTTTCCGTCGACCAGCGCCAGCTCGATCCCCTCGTCCACCCGCTCGATGAAACGGAACCACATTCCCTTGATGATGCGAGCGGGAATCTCCTCAACATCCTTCTCATTGATTCGCGGAAGTACGATCTCCCGTATGCCCGCGCGATTCGCCGCAATAACCTTCTCCTTGATCGCGCCCACCGGAAGCACGTTTCCGGTCAGGGTCACCTCCCCGGTCATGGCGACCTCGTTTCTGACCTTTCGTCCCAGAGCGAGCGAAGCCAGCGCAGTCGCGATGGCGACTCCGGCGCTAGGCCCATCTTTCGGAACCGCTCCGGCAGGAACATGGAGGTGGATATCGTACGTTTCGAAGAAGCGTGGGTCGGCGAGCTCGCCTGCGTACCGTGATTTCACGAAGCTCAGGGCAGCCTCCGCGGATTCCTTCATCACCTCGCCGAGGCTTCCAGTGAGCTTGAGCCGGCCGCTCCCCTTTACGGTTATCGCCTCGATAAAGAGTATCGTTCCCCCTGCGGCCGATCTGGCCATGCCTGTCGATACGCCAATGGCCGGGCGCGGGCGCATCTCCTCCTCTGGATAATCCTCGGGTCCGAGCCAGCCCTTCAGATTCGCTCGAGTGACACGAAATGGACCTTTCCGGCGTTCAACGAGCCGGCGTGCGCTTTTTCGCGCGATGGATGCAATGCACCGCTCCAAGTTTCTCACGCCGGCTTCCCGCGTGTAGCGTTCGACGATCGCGGCTATCGCATCATCCGCAAAAATGAGCTTGGACGCCGGGACGCCCGTCTGGGAAAGCTGCCGCGGAACCAGGAACCGTTTCGCAATTTTCACCTTCTCGTACGTGATGTATCCGGGCAGCTCGAGCACCTCCATACGATCAAGCAGCGGCGCCGGGATCGTATCGCGCAGATTCGCCGTCGTTATGAACATCACGCGCGATAGATCGAACGGAATATTGATATAATGATCCTCGAATGAATTGTTCTGCTCCGGATCGAGCACCTCGAGAAGAGCAGAGGCCGGATCGCCGCGGAAATCGACTCCGAGCTTGTCTATCTCGTCCAGCATGAAAACCGGATTGTTGTGCCCCGCCGTGCGAATGCCCTGGATGACCTTGCCTGGAAGAGCGCCGATGTACGTTCGCCTGTGACCGCGGATCTCCGCCTCGTCCTTCATGCCTCCCAGCGACATTCTAACGAAGCTGCGGCCAAGCG